>JAYSPJ010000483.1:0-2401 GCA_043722155.1 Bradyrhizobium sp. | reverse complement strand
CAGGCGTCGGCGTATGCTGAGACACCCCCACCCCGGTCCTCCCCCGCAAGCGGGAGAGGGGGCGATAGAGCGTCGATTGACCTGCCGCGCACCCGCTCCTAAAACTCGCCATCCATTCGGGCCGGCCGGTGCAGAAAACGCGGCATTCAGGGAGAGATTCAATGCGCGATGTGTTTGTTTGCGATGCCGTACGCACCCCGATCGGCCGCTTCGGCGGCTCGCTGGCCAAGGTCCGTGCCGACGATCTGGCGGCGGTCCCGATCAAGGCGCTGATGGCGCGGCATCCCAGGCTCGACTGGGCCCAAGTCGATGAGGTCTATTTCGGCTGCGCCAACCAGGCCGGCGAGGACAACCGCAACGTGGCGCGGATGGCGCTGCTGCTGGCGGGCCTGCCGGAATCGGTTCCCGGCCTCACGCTCAATCGCCTTTGCGCCTCGGGGCTCGACGCGGTCGGCGCGGCCGGGCGCGCGATCCGCGCCGGCGAGATCGACTTTGCCATTGCCGGCGGCGTCGAATCGATGACGCGGGCGCCGTTCGTGATGGGCAAGGCCCCGGAAGCATTTTCGCGCTCGGCCGACATTTTCGACACCACCATCGGCTGGCGCTTCATCAATCCGCTGATGAAGGCGCAATACGGCGTCGATGCGATGCCGGAAACCGGCGAGAACGTCGCCGAGGAATTCCAGGTGTCGCGCGCCGATCAGGACGCGTTCGCGATCCGCTCGCAGCAGCGCGCGGGGGCCGCGATTGCGTCGGGTTATTTCGCCGAGGAGATCACTCCCGTGTCGGTGCCCGGCGGCAAGGCCGGCCCTGTCAGCGTCGACAAGGACGAGCATCCGCGTCCGGAAACCACCCTCGAAGGCCTCACCAAACTGAAACCGATCGTGCGCAATCCCGGCACCGTGACGGCGGGCAACGCGTCCGGCGTCAATGACGGCGCGGCCGCGATGATCCTGGCCTCGGAAGCCGCGGTGAAGAAGCACGGGCTGACGCCGCGCGCGCGAATCCTCGGCCTTGCCTCGGCGGCGGTGCCGCCGCGCATCATGGGCATTGGTCCGGTGCCGGCGACCCGCAAGCTGATGGAGCGGCTGGGGCTGAAGATCAGCGATTTCGATCTGATCGAGCTCAACGAGGCCTTCGCCAGCCAGGGCATCGCCTGCCTGCGTCAGCTCGGCGTCCAGGACGACGCCGACTTCGTCAACCCGCATGGCGGCGCCATCGCGCTCGGTCATCCCCTCGGCATGAGCGGCGCGCGCCTCGCCATGACGGCGGTGCACGGCATGGAAAAGCGCGGCGGCAAGCGCGCGCTGGCGACCATGTGCGTCGGTGTCGGGCAGGGCGTCGCGATGGCGATCGAGAAGCTGAACTAGGGTCGGTCCCTCGTCCCGAACTGCCTTGGGGGAACGTTCGTGCACCATGCCAGCTTGCGCGATGTTCCGTCCGGCTACGACGTTGTCGTGATTGGCGCCGGGGCCGCCGGCCTGGCGGCCGCGCTTTTTTCCGCCATTCGCGGCGCCAGGACGCTGCTGGTAGAGAAATCAGATTTTGTCGGCGGCACGTCGGCGCTGTCGGCGGGTTCGATCTGGATACCGAATACGCGGCATGCATCGGCTATCGCGGCTTCCGACAGCGCTGCCAACGCCGAGCGATATCTGCAGCAGATCATCGGCAACCGGGCGGACGCCACGTTGCGCGCGGCCTTCCTGAAGGCCGGCCCCGAAGCGGTCGAAATCCTGGAAAGCCATTCCGAGGTGAAGCTGCGCGCCTATGCGCGCCATCCGGACTATCGCTCGGAGCTTGAGGGCGCGGCGCTGGCGGGGCGCGCCCTGGAGCCGCTGCCGTTCGACGGGCGGCTGCTGGGCGACGCGCTCCGGCTGGTTCGACCGCCGATCCCGGAGTTCACGCTGTTCGGCGGAATGATGATCGACCGAACCGACATCGGTCATTTGCTGTCGGCCACGACGTCGATGAAATCGCTCTTGCACGCCGCGAGGCTCCTGGCGCGATATGGGCGTGACCGGCTGAGCTATCCGAGGGGTTCCCGGCTCGTAATGGGCAACGCTCTGGTCGGCCGTCTCTTGTATTCCTTGATCCGCCGCGATGTCGATATTTTGACGGACACGTCGCTCGAGAAGATTGTCCGGGATGAGCGCGGCCGCGTGACCTCAGCGGTTCTGGTCGCGGGCGGCATCTCGCGGCGTATCGGCATTCATGGCGGGCTGATCCTGGCGGGAGGCGGATTCAACCGCCACGCCGGGCGGCGTCTCGCTGCGCTGGGGACAGATACGGAATGGTCCTGCGTTGCGCCGGGTTCGAGTGGCGACGCGCAAGACAAGGCTCTCGAGGTCGGCGCCCGCATCAGTGACAGGGATCTCAGCGCCGCCTTCTGGGCTCCGGCGTC
>JAYSPJ010000482.1:0-7641 GCA_043722155.1 Bradyrhizobium sp. | reverse complement strand
TGTTCTCCGCGCCCGGCACCTTCATCCCCGGCAAGAACATCACGCTCGGCGTCGGCACCATCCGCGGCGTCGAAAGCCGCGGCATGCTGTGCTCGGCGGCCGAGCTGCAGATCTCCGAAGACCATGACGGCATCATGGAGCTGCCGGCCGACGCGCCGATCGGTGCGGCCTACGCGCCATGGGCCGGGATCGGCGATCCCGTGCTGGAAATCAACCTGACGCCGAACCGGCAGGATTGCACCGGCGTGCATGGCATCGCCCGCGATCTAAGCGCCGCCGACATGGGCAAGTTCAAAGACCTCGGCATCAAGCCGATCAAGGGCGAGTTCCCCTGCCCGGTAAAGGTGACCGTCGAGGACGCCACGCTGTGCCCGGGTTTTGCCTTGCGGCTGGTGCGCGGCGTCAAGAACGGCCCGTCGCCGGAATGGCTGCAAAAGCGCCTGACCTCGATCGGACTGCGGCCGATCAACGCGCTGGTCGACATCACCAACTTCATGACCTACGACCGCGCCCGTCCCTTGCATGTGTTCGACGCGGCAAAGGTGAAGGGCAATCTGGTGGTGCGCCGCGCCCGCGACGGCGAGACCCTGCTGGCGCTCGACGGCCGCATCTACGGGCTCGACAGCGGCATCTGCGTCATCGCCGATGACCAGGGCGTCGAATCGCTGGCCGGCATCATGGGCGGCGAAGCCTCCGGCTGCGACGAGAGCACCACCGACGTGCTGATCGAATCGGCGCTGTGGAACGAGATCAACATCGCCCAGACCGGCCGCAAGCTCGGCATCAATTCCGACGCGCGCTATCGCTTCGAGCGCGGCGTCGATCCGGCGTTCATGGTGCCGGGGCTGGAGATGGCCACACGGCTGGTGATGGAGCTGTGCGGCGGCACGCCGTCGGAAAACGTCGTCGTCGGCAAGACCTTCGGCGAAGACAAGGTGATCGATTTTCCGCTCAGCGAGATCAAGCGGCTGGCGGCGATCGAGGTGCCGCTGGGAGAGGTGAGGCGCATTCTCGGGCATCTCGGCTTCATGGTGGCCGGCAGCGGCGCGGTGGTGAAGATCGCGGTGCCGTCGTGGCGCTCCGACGTGCACGGCAAGGCCGACATCGTCGAGGAAATCGTGCGCATCGTCGGCGTCGATCAGGTGCCGATGACACCGTTCGATCGCGGCGACGCGCCGCGCAAGCCGATCCTCAGCCCGATCCAGCTGCGCACCCGCCGCGCCAAGCGCGCGCTGGCCGCGCGCGGCATGGTCGAGGCGGTGACCTGGTCGTTCATCGCCAAGCCTTCTGCCGAATTGTTCGGCGGCGGGCAGCCCGAGCTCGAGCTGGCCAATCCGATCGCGTCCGACCAGTCCGACATGCGGCCGAGCCTGCTGCCGGGCCTGATCGCGGCGGCGCAAGCCAATTCCAACCGCGGCTTCCCGGATGTGGCGCTGTTCGAGGTCGGACAGCTGTTCAAGGGCGACAGACCGGAGGATCAACTGGTCGCGGCGTCGGGCGTTCGCCACGGCTTTGCATCCTCGAAGGGCATGGGACGGCACTGGTCCGGTTCGGCAAGCCCCGATGCGCTCGACGCCAAGGCCGATGCGTTCGCGGTGCTGGCTGGTGCCGGCGCGCCGATGCAGGCGCTGCAGGTGGTGCCCGGCGGCGCCAGCTGGCTGCATCCGGGACGTTCCGGCACCATCCAGATCGGTCCGCAGAACGTGCTGGGCTATTTCGGCGAGCTGCATCCGCGCGTGCTGGAGCAACTCGGCGCCGACGGTCCGATGATCGCATTCGAGGTCATCCTCGATCGCATCCCGCCGGCCAAAACGAGGCCGACCCGCGCCAGGCCAGTGCTCGAGCTCTCGGCGTTCCAGCCGGTGTCGCGCGACTTTGCCTTTATCGTCGATCGCGGCGTCAAGTCAGGCGACATCGTCCGCGCGGCGCAGGGCGTCGACAAGAAGCTGATCACCGACGTCACGGTGTTCGACGTCTACGAGGGCAAGGGCATCGACGACGGCAAGAAGTCGATCGCGATCGCGGTGACGATCCAGCCGCGCGAGAAGACTTTGACCGATCAGGAGATCGACGCGGTAGCCGGCAAGATCGTGGCTGAGGTGACCAGGAAGACCGGCGGCACGTTACGAGCATGATACCGAAAAGTTTGAAGCGGTTTTCGGATCACATCATGCTCAAAAATGCATAGAGCATGAGCCTCACCGGCCTCATTCCCTCGGACGTCAGCCTCAATGCCGCGATCGCCATCTGCGCGATTGCCTTCGTCTCGGGGACGGCGCGCGGATTTTCCGGCTTCGGCTCCGCGCTGATCTTCATGCCGCTCGCCAGCAGCATGGCGGCGCCGCAACTGGTCGCGGCGCTTCTGCTGATCATCGATTTCGTCGCGGCATTGCCGCTGATTCCGAATGCATGGAAGCAGGCCGATCGCAAGGCCACGGCCGTGATGGTGTTCGGCGCCCTGATCGGCGTACCGGTCGGAACCTATTTCCTGAGCCGGCTCGATCCGATGACGACGCGCTGGATCATCTCCGGCTTCGTGTTCGCGCTGCTGTTGCTGCTGCTGTCGGGCTGGCGCTATCGCGGCAAGGACCATCCGGCGATTTCGATCGGCATCGGCGGTCTGTCGGGCTTCTGCAGCGGGCTGGCGCAGACCGGCGGGCCGCCGATCGTCGGTTACTGGCTCGGCCGGCCGGTCGCCTCGGCGATCGCCCGCGCCAACATCCTGCTGTTTTTCGCGGCTTCCGACTTCTTCTCCGCGGTGAGCTATTCGCTGACCGGCCTGATCACGTCGGACGCCATCCGGTTTGCGCTGCTGGTCGGCCCGGTCTATGCCGTCGGCGTCCTGATCGGCGCCCAGCTGTTCGGCCGCGCCAGCGAGACCCTGTTCCGCACCATCTGCTACGCCCTGATCGCGACGGCGGTCGTCATCGGCCTGCCGGCGCTGGATGGGGTGTTGCGGTAGCAGTCCCGACACTCATGGTCTCCCGGCGTTCTACTCCAGCACCAGATCGCAATACGCATAGCCATCCCGCTCCACGCGCTCGCCCGTCACGACCGGAAGCCGCCGCGAAAAAATCGGTCCCGCCACCACGCAGGTGTGAAACTCGCCGTTCTCGCCGCAGGGGTCGATGCCGTCTGGCAAATCCGCCAGCAACGCTGCATCGAATTTCCGCCCCGCGAATTCCGCCGGCAGTTTTTTCAGATCGACGGTGGCGAGATACGCCTCGAGTCCGCTTTCGATCATCGCATGCGCCAGCGGCAAGGTCGGCCGCTCCCACAGCGGAAACACCGGCGCCATCCCGGTGCCCGCGAGCTTTTGTTCGCGATAGGCGCGGATATCGGCGAGGAACAGATCGCCGAAGATGATGTGGGTGATGCCGTCCTGTTTGGCCGCCGCGACGGCCTCGCCCATCCGCGCTTCGTAAACCTCGTTCGGGCAAGGATATGGAATTGGCACGATGCGCGGCGGCAAGCCGGCGGCCTTCAGTTGCGCATGCAGAATTTCCCGGCGCACCCCGTGGATCGACACCCGCTCGAAGGTCTCGGTCACCGTGGTCAAGGCGCCGACCACATCGAATTCGCTTGCCCGCCTGATCTCATGCAGCGCGAATGCGCTGTCCTTGCCGCTCGACCACGAGATCAGCGCCTTCGGCCTTGGTTGCTTCAATTGGTCGGTCCCGGAGATCTCGCAGGCGCCGTACGGCGCCGCTGCTTCTGCGCCGGCGCCGCCGGCTCATCCCTCAGCGCACCGATCCTGCGCAGCGCCGCTTCCGCCGCACGTTCGCCGCTTTCCCAGGCGCCATCGACCGTGCCCCACAGGGTTTCATGGGTCGCCTCGCCCGCCAGGAACATGCAGCCGAACGGCTCGGCCAGGACCTTTCGCGATCCCTGTCCGCCTGGTGCTGCCGATGACATCGCGCCGAGCGTGAACGGCGCGGCATTCCAGCGCGTCGCGCTCGACTTCCTGACGGCGGCCGCGACTTCGCTGCCGAACAGTTTGGCCAGCCATTCCCGCGCGAAGGCCACCATGGCCGCCTCGCCCTGCGCGGAGAGATCGCGGCCGAAGCTGCCGCCGACATCGATCGAGCACAGCGACGATCCCGCCATATTCGCCAACAGCAGCGCCGTCCGCGTCGAATTGCTCTGCTCGATGAAGATGTCGTCGCGCGCGAGCCCGAGCGGGTTGCCCTGGAGTTGCAGCATAATGCGATCGAGGCTGCCGAGGCTCAGTCTTGCCGCGGCATCGAGCTGCCGCTTCGGAAGCTCGGGCGTGAACTTGATGCCGCCCGCGGCCAGCACATTGCTCGACACCGTGACGATGGCGGCGCGTGCGGCGATCTTGCCCGACGGCGTCTCCACCGTGACATCGCGATTGCTCCAGCTGACGCGGCTGGCCGGAGTCGACAGCGAAAGCGGCACCTGTTCGCCGAGTTTTGCGATCAGCGTGCCCATGCCCTGGCGGCAGGCCAGCGCGGCGTTGCGGTCCTGCGCGCGGGCTTTGTCGATCGCGGAGATATCCTTCAGATCCTTGCCCGCGAAACCGGCGCCGAGCACGAATTCCGCCGTTCCCGCCCAGTCGCCGAGGTCCTTCGGCAGCACGGACGCGCAAGCGACGTCGGCCTTGCCGCGGGAAGCCTCGTCGATGGCGCGATTGGCGCGCACCATGGCCGCGAGAAACTCCTCGGTTTCTCCGGCCCGCGAGTTGCGGCGCCCGATGCGGATTTTCTGGCCGATCGGCGCGGTGACGAGGTCAAGCCCCGCGCCGCGCGCCAGCTTGATCATCGGGCTGGTCTCGGGATTGTGCATCCACCGTGCGCCGCGATCGCATGGCACGCCGAATGTCGCGGTATCGGTGAGGCAGCGGCCGCCTATCTGACTTGAAGCTTCCAGCACAATAACCCTGCGGTTCGCCGCCATGACGCGCCGCGCCGCCGATATACCGGCAGCCCCTGCACCGATCACGACGATGTCGGCCTCGCGCGGCAGCGGCGCGGCCCATGCGCCCGCGCCGAAGGCGGGCGCGGCAGCGAGGCCCGCGGACGCCGACAGGAAATCCCGGCGCGTCATTGTCATGTCATGGTTTCCGGAACTTTTAGAAGCGAGAGAACATCTGGCGAACTTGCCGCATCCGGGCACGGGCGGCAAGCATCATGGTAAATCAATCATGATGGGTCGGTCCCATGCATGAACCAAATTGCAACGGCTTTCGGCCATGATCAGGGAACACAAAAAACGGTCAGAAAGGCCGGTGGGAGGGGGAATTATCATGGGTGTCGTGCTCGATACCGTCGGCAAGTGGATCGCGGGGTACCTCCAGAAGGAGGTGCCGGGCTATGAGCCGTTCACGCCGAGCGACCCGGAACATCTGCGCGGCATCATGGAGCCCGGCGATGTCATGCTGGTCGAGGGCAACAACCGGGTTTCCGGCATCATCAAATACCTGACGCAATCCACATGGTCGCATGCCGCACTTTTTGTCGGCCCGATCGACGGCGCGGCCGAACCCGACGGTGAACCGCACGTCCTGATCGAAGCCAATATCGGCGAGGGCGTGACCTCGGCGCCGCTGTCGAAATATTTTCCCTATCATACCCGGCTGTGCCGGCCGGTCGGCCTCAGCTACGAAGACCGCACCACGGTGTGCCGCTACGCCATCAACCGCATCGGCTTCGGCTACGACACCAAGAACATCCTCGACCTGATGCGCTTTCTGTTTCCGCTGCCGATCCCGCAGCGCTGGCGACGGCGGATGATCGCATTCGGTTCCGGCGATCCCACCAAGATCATCTGCTCGGCGCTGATCGCGCAGGCGTTCGACGCCGTGCGTTATCCGATCCTGCCCAAGATCACCCGCGCCGGCTCCAGGCAGGCCCGGCGCGAGATCCTGCACATCCGCGATTCGTCGCTGTACATGCCGCGCGATTTCGACATTTCGCCCTATTTCGAAGTCGTCAAACCCACCATCGTGCAGGGCTTCGACTACACCGCCCTGCACTGGGCCGACAAGCAGAAGCCGCTCCCGGAGGTAGCGGGCGAATTCGGCATCTTTCCAGAGCCGATCGAGTCGCCGCCACTTGTTCCTGAAGCGATTGACCAGGAAGCGCCGCTTCCGGCTGCAAATGCGGAAGTGACGCCGGTTGCAGCCGATGCGGTGCTGGTCGAGCGCGTCACCGTCGCCGAGCATTACATGGTCGTCGAATATGTGCCGGAACGCCGCGCCCGTCCGCGCGAGCGAACGCCGGAACTGGCGGCGTAGGACGCAGCCTGTTCACGCTCAGCACCAGCTCGCCTGGTCGCCGGCGGGCGCCCGCAATAGTTCCTGAATGTTGGCTTCGATGATCCGGAAACCGACATTGCCGTAGAGCTTCTGCCGCCCCTCGTTCAAGACGAAACTCGGGCTGCCCTCGATCCCCATCTTGTCGGCATCCTGGTAGTCGGATGCCAGTCTCGCATAGGCAGTTCCATCGTGAATGCGTTGTTCGACCGCGGCGATATCGACACCCAACGCCTCGGCCAGCTCGCATTGAACGTCCCAGCGCGCGATGTCACGGCAATCCCGAAAAAATGCGCAGCGCAATGCCCACAACACCTCGTCGAAGACCGGCGCCGCTGATCCGCCCTGGCCTTCGCCTGCTCGCTCATGCTGCCATTGCTGGACGGCGGTCATGAACAGATGCGCGCTGGTCGAGGTCGGCGGGCGGGTCTTCAGCCAGACGTCCGGATGAACCTCGATATGCGGGAACTGCAGCGCCACGCCGCGCAAATGCGCGTTGAACCCGGCATATTCTCCCTTGTCCCGCCATGTCGTGGGAATCTTGAGCGGCGTATTGCCGAACACCGAGCAGAACCGGTGCTCCAGCCGGACCGCGTCGCCGAACTTTTCCTTGACCGCATCGATACGTGCCTGGGCGATATAGGCCCAGACGCACAGAACATCCGAGAAGTACGAGACCTTGACGACGCTCATTCGAATCGACTCCTCACACCACCACGAACTGGCCCATCATCCCGGCATCCTCGTGCTCCAGGATGTGGCAGTGATACATGTACGGGCGCTTCGGATCGGCAAAGTCGGAGAATTCAGTGATGACCCGGACGGTCGAATCGGGATCGACCAGCACGGTGTCCTTGAGGCCCCGCTCGTGCGGCAGCGGCGGTCGGCCGTTGCGATCGAGGATCCGAAACTGGATGCCGTGAATATGAAACGGATGGGCCAGCGGGCTCGTGTTCCTGATACGCCAGATTTCAATGCTGCCCAGCGAAACCCGCTCGTCGATGCGGCCCATGTCCATGGAGCGGCCATTGATTCCCATCGCGCCCCCCATCGCGGCGCCGCCCATCATCCCCCCCATGCCCATCATCGGCATGTCCAGCGAAAAGGTACGGGTGCGCGCCGCTTGCGCCGCGGTCCAGCCCGGAACCTGAATCAGCCGCTCCGGAAGCGGCCGATCCGAACTCTCCAGTTTTCCCGCGCGCAGCTCAATCACCGCAAACGTCTCGCCGTTGCCCGCCATGCCGCCCATCATCATGCCCGGGCCCATGCCGCCGGCCGCGACACGGTCGGGATAACTCATCAATCGTACCGATTGATCGCTCTGCATGTCCACGAGGATCTCGATCCGCTCGCCCGGGCCCAACCGG
>JAYSPJ010000481.1:0-15070 GCA_043722155.1 Bradyrhizobium sp. | reverse complement strand
TTGCGCCAACTCATGTGAAAGGCTTTTACATGAGCCGGCGGTAAAGGTCACTAGCGGCGCCCAGACAATCGCCTCCTCGCGCGAGGCGATGTCGATCATCCAGCGGCAGAAGGGGGCGGACCGAACGTCGGCGAGCGGTTGCAGGCAGCGTATCAGCAGGTGATGGCGACGCCGGGGAAGAAATGATGACGGTGGGTCTGTCGTTCCGCGCAGGTTACATCCGAACGCAAGGTCGGATTAGCCTGACCGGGTGTCCATCGAAGCGGCAGCAGCTCAGTCATTGGCCGGCCCTTTCGCCTGTCGCGGGATCGAGAGCGTGCCCCGGACGCAGCGCAGCATGCAAGCCGCGCGGGGCCGATCCGGGACACCGTGGGTGGCATGGGCTATAGGGACCCCGAACCCTTCAATCGCGAATGGACCGCCGATGCCCCCTGCCCCGCAAAAAGTGGCCCTTGTCACCGGCGCTGCGCGCGGCATCGGGCTTGCGGTGGCCAAACGCTTTCTCGATGACGGCTGGCGCGTCGCGCTGCTCGACATCGAGGGCGCCTTGCTGCAGGGCGCGGTCGCGGCGCTGGCGAGCCCCGACTCGACGATGGCGCTGCATTGCGACGTCTCCGACGCCGAAGCGGTGAAGGACGCGATCGCAAAAGTCGGCGCGCGGTTCGGCCGGCTCGACGCGTTGGTCAACAATGCCGGCATCGCCGTGTTCGCCCCGCTGCTGGAGACATCCGACGCGGACTGGAACCGGGTGCTGGCGGTCAACCTGACCGGGCCGTTCCTGTGCACCAAGGCGGCAGCCCCCCTGATGCGCGAACATGGTGGCGGCGCGATCGTCAACATCACCTCGATTTCGGCGGTGCGCGCCTCGACGCTGCGCTCGGCCTACGGCACCAGCAAGGCCGGCCTCGCGCATCTGACCAAACAACTCGCCGTCGAACTGGCCTCGCTCGGCATTCGCGTCAACGGCGTGGCGCCCGGCCCGGTCGAGACCGCGATGGCGAAGCAGGTTCACACCCCGGAAATCCGCGCCGACTATCACGACGCCATCCCGCTCAACCGCTACGGCCTCGAAGAGGAACTGGCGGAGGCGGTGTTCTTCCTGTGCAGCGACCGCGCCAGCTACATCACCGGGCAGATCCTCGCGGTCGATGGCGGTTTCGATGCCGCCGGCATCGGCCTGCCGACGCTGCGCGGCGAGCGCCGGAACGGATAGCGCTGGTTCGCGACGGAAACCTATTCTGCCATCGGACAGTTGACCATCCAGGGCGTACCGAACTGATCGACGCACATGCCGAACCCCCTGGAGAAGAAGGTCTTGCCGAACGCCATGTTGATGGTGCCGCCTTCGGCCAGCGCCTTGAACCGGCGCTCGGCATCGGCGGCATCCTCGACCTGCAGGGAGACCGAAAATCCCTGCGGCTGATGGAAATTGCCGGGAGGCGCATCGGACGCCATGATCACCTCGCCGTCGATCGATATCCTGGCGTGCATGACCTTCTTCTTCCATTCCGGCGGGATCGGCATCTCCGCCGGCCCGGTCTCATAGGTCAGCATCTCCTCGATCCGGGCGCCGAGCGCCTTTTGGTAGAACTTCAACGCCGCTTCGCAATTGCCGTTGTAGAACAGATAGGGATTGACCTGCATCGCGTACTCCTCGGGCGATTGACGCCGCGCGTGGCGGCTTACTTTTCGGCCAGCTTTTTCAGGTTGGCGAGACCTATTTCAAAATCCTTGCGGCGCCTCCTCGCCGTCGCCGAGATCGGAGATATCAGCCTCCTCGGGCAGCGGCTGCTGCCTGCGGCTGCGCCTGATATCGTCGATCGCGACATTGCGGCCGACCATGATCAGCCACGCCGCGGGATCGCGCGGCGGGCCGTTCTGCGACCAGTTTTTCAGCGCGCGCAGGCAGGCATTCTGGAACGCCTCCTCGGCGGTGTCGAGATCGCGGAAATAGCGCAGCAGCGCGCCGACCGCCTGGGGACGCGCCGAGGTCAGCGCGGCGTCGATCCAGGCGGTGTCGGTCACGAGCCGGCGTCCCCGGGCTGAAAGTAGCCGACCGGGCGAATTTCATAGGCGCCCCGGGATTGGCAGCCCCCAGATCGCGCGCGACGTCGAGCGCCTCGTCGAGATTGTTACAGTCGACGACGTAGAAGCCGAGCAACTGCTCCCTGGTCTCGGCATAGGGGCCATCGATCACGACAGGCGGATCGTCCTTGCGCAGCGTGGTCGCCGAGGTCGTCGGCAACAGCCGCGCCACCGGGCCGAGCCGGCCCTGTTTTGTCAATCTGTCCTGCACCACGGCGAGCTTCTTCATGACGGCGGCGTCCTGTTCCTTGCTCCAGGAACCGACGGTGTCTTCGTCGTGATAGCAGAGGATGGCCTAGAGCATGCGAGAGGCTCCTGTTCGGCTGGAAGACGAATGGGCGCGGACGTTGCCGACAGGATAGCGGAAATATTTTGCACAGCTACCACGGGCCGGTAAGGTCACCGGAGATTCCGCACGCACGAGGCAAAAATCCGATGAACAAAGGCACGCTCGCCCTGCTGATCAATGGCGGAACCGAAAACTGGTCTCCGCAACGATGGAAGGACCGGTTCGACGATGTCTGCGGGAACCGGCGGGTGTTGCTGCTGCCGGATGTCGCGTTCAATCCTGCCGACGTCCACTACGCCGCGGTCTGGAAACCCGCTCCGGGCGAGCTCGCGGCATTTCCGAACCTGCGCGTCATTTTCAACCTGGGCGCGGGCGTCGATGCGCTGATGGTCGACGCATCCTTGCCGAAAGTGCCGCTGGTTCGCGTTGCGGTCGGCGACCTCACCCAGCGCATGACGGAATACGTCGTGCTGCACGCGCTGATGCATCACCGCCAGGAACTTTACCTGCGCGCCAGCCAGCGCGAGCGGCGCTGGCAGCCGAGATCGCAATGGCCGGCGAGCGCCGTGACGGTCGGCGTCATGGGCCTCGGCACGCTTGGATCCGACGCCGCCGATGCGCTGCGGCGAATGGGTTTTGGGGTGGCGGGCTGGAGCCGAAGCGCGCGGCAGATCGAAGGCGTCGAATGCTTTCACGGCGAGGGGCAGCTCGAGGCGTTTGCGCGGCGGACCGATATCCTGGTCTGCCTGCTGCCGCTGACGCCGGATACGCGGCAGATCCTGAATCGCGGATTATTTGCAAAACTCAGGCGCAACAGTCCGATGGGCGCGCCGGTCCTGATCAATGCCGGGCGCGGCGGCCTGCAGAATGAAGCCGATATCCTTTCATGTCTCGACGACGGCACGCTCGGCGCCGCGTCGCTGGATGTCTTCGCCATGGAACCGCTGCCGGCGGACAGCCCGTTCTGGACCCATCCGAAGGTGGTGCTGACGCCGCACAACGCCGCCGATACCGACCCCGACGAGATTTCAAAATACGTCGCGCGCCAGATCGAACGATTCGAGGCCGGCGACGCGATGGAGAATGTGGTGGATCGCGGGCGGGGGTATTAGGAGACGTATTCTTCCCTTCTCCCCTTGTGGGAGAAGGTGGCGCGCGAAGCGCGCCGGATGAGGAGTCTCTATCCGCGGAGACAGACCCCTCACCCGTCCGCGATGCTTCCGCATCGCGGCCACCCTCTCCCGCAAGGGGAGAGGGGAAGAAAGCGGCGCCGCCCTCACCTCCCCGGCAGCGGGTGCGCGAAACTCCAGGAATGGCCGAACGGGTCCATGATGCGGGCGTAGCGCGCCCCCCTGCCTGAAGCACCGAGCAGTTGATCGCGCCGGGCGGAACCTTTGCCGGCGGGAGCCGTTCTGCCTGCTGGATTTGAAAAGCCGAACTTTCGTTCGCAGGAGACAACAATGATTTATCGCGTCGCGATCGCAATGCTGGCCGGGGCTCTGGCCGCCGGCGCCGCCTCCGCCCAAACGACGGTGCCGTCGGGCGGCGCGAACAAGGCGGAGACCAATTGCGCAACAACGGGAGCCGCGACCTCGGGCAGCGGCGAGGACAAAACCAATACCTCCATGGCGATCGGAAACAGCGCGATCGTGCCCGAAGCCGGTGGAACGAACTCGGCCGCCCCTACCGTGCAAAGCGGCGGCAAACCGATGGAAGTCCGCAAGGACTGTCCGCCGGATTCCAAGGCGAAATAAATCCGCCAATTCCTACTCGATGACGATGCGCGGCGCGGGCCGGCTCGCGGCGCCCGAAATGATCGTCGACCAGATGGTGCGGGCGATCTCGACATAGTGTCTGGCATGGATGCCGTCAGGCTCGGTCGCGACGATCGGGCGGCCGTCGTCGGAGGTTTCGCGAATCCGCATATCGAGCGGGATCTCGCCGAGAAACGGAATGCCGCGCCGCTCCGCCTCCTGCCGGGCGCCGCCATGACCGAAGATCGGCGTCACATGATGGCAGGTCGGGCAGCAGAAGCTCGACATGTTTTCGATCAGTCCGAGCAGCGGAATGTTCACTTTCTCGAACATCGCGATGCCGCGCCGGGCGTCGATCAGCGCGATGTCCTGCGGGGTCGAGACGATCACCGCACCGGCCAGCGGGGTCTGCTGCGCCATGGTGAGCTGCGCGTCGCCGGTGCCGGGTGGCAGATCGACGACCAGAATATCGAGATCGCCCCACGCCACCTCGCGCAGCATCTGCGTGATCGCCGAGATCACCATCGGGCCGCGCCAGATCATGGCGAGGTCTTCCTCGACCAGGAATCCGATCGACATCAGCTTGACGCCGAAGCGCTCCATCGGTTCCAGCATGCGCGGACCGAGCTGGCGCGGCTTGCCGCGCAGGCCGAACAGCTTCGGCTGCGAAGGGCCGTAGATGTCGGCGTCGAGGATGCCGGCCTTCAATCCGATCGCGGCGAAGCCGAGCGCGAGGTTGCAGGAGGTGGTGGACTTGCCGACCCCGCCCTTGCCGGAAGCGACCGCAATGACGTGCCTGACGCCGGGGATGCCGGCGGCTTTCGAAGTCGCGCGGGCTGGCATGGTTGGCTGAGTGGCGGACACGAACTCTCCCTACGATCCCAAGGGATCGCCCTTCTTGGCATCGCGCGCGCGCAGATAATCCTCTGTCGTCATCACGGGCGGGCGTTGCGGCGCGGCATGCGGATCGAAACTCTCGTTGACCACGGCTTCGACGCGGCAGTCCGCGCACATCCTGATGACGTCGAGACGTTTGGCATTGGCGCCCTGGAACATCCAGTGCTTCTCGCCGAGTTTTGCCAGAACGCGGTCGATCGAGCTTTTGGTGCCGAACGGCTTGTTGCAGGCAATGCAATGGAACGGCTCCTCTTCCTTCAGCACATGCAGCGGCGCGTTCCACGCCTTGAAATCGAGCCGCGGCTCCAGCGTGATGACTTTTTCGGGACAGGTGGATTGGCAAAGCCCGCACTGCACGCAGAGGCTTTCGGTGAAGCGCAGCATGGCGCGATCGGGATTGTCCGACAAGGCATGCGTCGGGCAAGCGGTCACGCAGGCGTGGCAGAGCGTGCAGCCCTCGACGTCGAGTTTCACGCCGCCGAACGGCGCCCCCGGCGGCAGCGGCACGATATCGACCGGCGCGGGTGCTGCGAGATGCAACTCGCGAAAAGTCGTCTCGAGCACGCCGCGCCTGGCGCCGCGCGGCACGAAGCCGGCCGGTTTTTGCGTGGCGACGCCGGCCGGCGATGCGTCGAGCAGGCTGCGCAGCTGGTCGGGGTCGTCGGTTTCGATGATCCGCACCAGGCCGGCGCCGAAGCCGAGCGCCGAGACAATCGTGTCCGACATCTCGACCGCACGCCGAAGTCCTGAAATGTCGTGCCTGGGTTTGGCGCGCGCCAGCAAGGCGACGCCGCTGCCGCCATAGGCAAAGACCGCGGCGATATTCTCCGGTCCGAGCTGCGTCACCTCGTTGACACGGAGGGGAAGCACATTCGCCGGCAATCCGGCGCCGAACCGCGCCAGCGCGTCGATGATGGCCTCGCCGTGCTCGCCGTCGTGAAACAGCACGATGGCGTCGCTGCCGCCGGCCTTGCGAAAGGTCTGCAGCAGCGTGCGCAGCCGCCGCATCAGCGCATCCGCGCCCGGCAGCGAATACGATGCCGCGCCGGTCGGACATACCGACGCACATGAACCGCAGCCGGCGCAGACATTGGCGTCGATAGCGACCGCATTGCCATTGGGCGTGATCGCGCCGGTCGGACACAGGTCGAGACAGCGGGTGCATCCGGTGATACCGGAGCGCGAATGGGCGCACAGCGACGCTTCGAAGTGAATGAAGCGCGGCTTGTCGAAGGTGCCGACCATGCCGCCGGCCTCCGCGATCGCGCGTTCGACCGCGGCGCGGTCGCGCGGATCGGCGCGCAGATAGCCCGGACGCAATTCATGCGCGGGAAATAACGGCACGCCGCCCGACAGATCGAGAATCAGGTCGCAGGCCGAGGTGGCGCCGTCGCGCGAAGCCCCGAACACCAGCTTCGCGCGCGACGAGGGCTGTGGCAGCGCATAGTCGTCGATCGCAAGTTCGAAGGCGCCGAGATGGCCACGGATATTGCGGATGGTGCCCTTGAGCACCGGGAACTCATTGGTCCGGCGCGGGGTCACGTCGCCGGGTTTGCTCAGGAGAACGGTGATGTCGAGGCGGTCGGCGAGACGCTGCGCGGCCTCGATCGCGACCTCGTCGCGGCCATAGATCAGCGCGACGCCGCCGCTCTCCAGCGTCACCAGCGAGATCGGCGGCATGTCTTCTTCCGCCGCCGCGATCAGCGCCGCGGCCTTCGGGCCGGCGGCGGCCGCGTCGTTCGACCAGCCGCCGGTTTCGCGAATGTTGACGAAGGTGAGCTGGGCCCGCGGTGAATTCTCCGCGACTTCCCGAAACAGCGGAGCTTCCTGGGTGCACGCGACCGTGACCGGCGCGCCGTCGGCCAGCGCTGCCTTGAAGCGATCGAGCTCGAGACCGCAGAGCTGGTTGGCCTGCGTGATCTTGCCGCCACAGCCGCGGCCGATCGCCGCCGCGTCGAGCGGCATGGTCTTCTCGCAACTGCAAATCAGGAGATGAGACGGCACCGCACCCATTATTAATGTCCTGAACCATTAATGTCCTGAACCGGCGCGCAGACCCGCACGGTTGCTTCGTTCTCCGGTTCCGCGGTACCTGCTGGATCATGAATCTGCAAGGCCGGGACCCGCTCGCGTTACGAGCTCGAGGGGGATAGCATACACTGGCGGATTGCAAAGCGATTAAGGATGAGCTTCTCGATGACGTCGCGCCTCGCGGACGTGGAACAGACACTCGATCTGCCCCCCGGCTATACTTTGGTCGCGTTGCGCGAGCTCGGCGACGCGTTCGCCCATGGCTGCGAGATCGCGGCGGGATCGGGCGCGGGAACGCTGGTCTGGGTGCGGCGCTACGACCTGGTCGAATTCGCCGTGGTGCTCGAACCCGACGAACCCTTGGTCTCCGCGCGCCGGGCGTTCTTTGCCGGGATGAATGCCGTGGCCGACGCGATAGCAGCCCATTGTCCGCCGGAGCGGGAGGTCAATTTCGACTGGCCCGACGCCATCAGGTTCGACGGCGGGTTGCTGGGCGGAGCCCGGCTCGGCTGGCCCAGCGGTTGCGCCGAGGACGAGGTGCCGGCGTGGCTGGTATTCGGCGTCATCCTGCGGGCCGCCGACATGGCCCATGTCGAGGAGGTACAGGCCGCATCCGGCGTTTCGCTGCTCAGCGAAGGCTTCGAGATGATCGACGCCGACGCGATCATCGAAAGCTTTGCGCGACATCTGATGACCGCGTTCGACCAATGGAACGAACTCGGGTTCGAGGTGATCGCGCGGGATTACCTGGCGCGGCTTGCGATCGGCAAGGCCGGCGAACGCCGCGCGATCGACATCAACGGCGATCTGCTGGTGCGGGCCCCCACCGGCAAAGGTCCCCCGGGCCGGACCAGCCTCGTGGATGCGCTGGCGCGAGCGGCCTGGTATGACCGCCAGGCACGCGGTCCGAAACTCGGATGAGGCGGACATGCTGAAATTGCCGCGAACCATCCGGCTCGACCCGTCGGACACCTTTGTGTTCGAGCGGGCGGCAGAGCCGGGAGAATGGGCCGTCTCCGGCGCGTTCGCGTTCTGGAACCGGGATCCGGCCACGCTCGGCGCGAAGGCGCGCGTGGCGCTGCGTTCGGGCTTTCTCGGCATCGACAGTCTCGGCTGGTCGACGCTGGCCATCGTCACCGAGGCGACCGCAGCGGAGCGCCAGGCCATGGTCGCGCGCCTCGCTGCAAAATTGCTGGAAGAATTCGGCGCGCCGGATCTCGCGGCCGCGCGGCTGGCCGCCGAGGAAGAGGTCGCGTTTGCGGCCTCGCTGTGCGATCACGCCGCCCAGACCCTGCTCGCGGTGCAGCGCAGCTTCGAGGACGGCGAGATCCGCGAGCGCTTTCGCACGCTGCGGCCGCGCGAGGCCACCGGTGACGCCGATCGGTTGCACGCGCATGCCAGCGCCTTTACCTTTCACGAGGTCGAAGGCGACGATGAGCCGGCCGAACAGGTCGACCTCATGGGGCTGATCAGGACCGACCGCATGACGACGGACCGCACATGAGAGAATTCTGGGTCGCCTCGGGCCACCACCTCACCCGCCGCGGCGATCATGGCGGGCTGCTGGCGACGCCCGAACTGATCATGGCCTACCTGGCGCGGCCCGAATTGATGCCGCCGGCCGATGCCTGCGACGCCGAACGCAGCCTGCATGCGGGCCTGCTGGCCGATCCGCTGCGCCCGGTGACAAGAGCCGATATCGCAGCGCTCGCCGACGCCGATGCGCGCGAGAACTGGACCTTCATGATGAATTTTCGCGATCGGCTGATCGCAGCACCGTCGCTCGAGGCGGTGTATGTGACGCTGGCCCGCAAGGGCGCCGGCGATCTGCCGCCGATCTTTCTGTCCCAGCTCTGCCATCTGATCCTGCGCAACGCGCTCGAGGGCTGCGACGATCCCTACATGCTGCGCGCGGCCGAATTGTTCTATCGCAGCCAGCTCGCCACCGTGCACGACGGCACGCTGCTGCTGGCCGATGCCGAAGCGATCGAGGCGCAGCAGCACGCCCGGCACGACATCCATTCGTCGCCGCTCACCGCGATGCTGGCACCGCCCAAGGCGTTCGGCGAGATGGACGTGATGGACGACGACAACGCCTGGACCTACTGGTCGCGTTCGGACGCCCACGCGATGGTAATGAACATCGGCGGCAACCCGAAGGCGCGCGCCGGGCTGTGCCGGGTGATCGAACGATGGATTGCCCACCTGCTCGGCATTGCCGTCAAGGTCGAGACGGTTGCCTCGGTCGAGGATCGCGACTGGCGCTGGTTCATCGGCCTCGACAGCGAGGGCACGAGGATCGGCAACGCCTTGTGGAACGGCGCCGCGCCGGAGAGCCATGCCGCCGAGCGTATCGTCGCCCTGATGCGGCTGACCATCGAGGATGCGCGGCTGGTCGACGAACGCGTCGGCAACAAGCCGGTCTATCTCATTCTGGCTGGCGGCGCCGACAAGGTGGTGCGCCTGAAGCCGCAAAATCTGGTCGCGGGATTACCGCTCGCGGCGACGGCGAATGTCGCATGATCGGCCGGGAAACGGAGGATCGACCATGGCGATGACCGAGACCTCCCGCGAAGTCGGCGTGGTGCTGCGCCGCCGCAGCATCGACAATCCATGGATCGATCACATGTGGTCGCCGGCGATGATCCTCGACGAAGTGCCTGACACGGCGCCGTGGACCGTGCTGTCCAGCGAGGCCGATGCCACGATTTATTATGCGGGCGCAGCCAGCATCGATCTGTTCAGTTCCGACACCGCTGCCTATCGCGACAACCTCGCCGAAGGCGAGCCGCGGATCTGGGTTGCGCTGCGGCGCCAGGACGGCGGGCCCGAACTCGAACTGACCAAGGTCACCGCCGACCCGACCGAAGGCGAAGCGATCTTCGAGAGCGGCTGCGACGTGATCGGCACGGTTCCGATGCCGCCCGAGATCGCGTCGTGGATCGCAGCCTTCGTCGATCAATTCCATGTCGAGCGCGCCTTCCACAAGCGCAAGCGGGATCGCAAAAGCGGCGACCGCCAGCGGATACCGGGGAACCCTCCGGATGAAGGAACCGGGCGCCCATGAGCGGTTCGGACCAGGGCGACGAGGACAAGAGCTTTCTGGCGCGATGGTCGCAGCGCAAGCAGGAAGCGAAGCAGCCGGAACCAAGCCCGGACGCGCCGGTGGCCGAAGCCAGCCCGCCGCCGGAGCCGGTTGCCGAAAGCGAGTTAGAGCCGGAGTTCGATCTGTCCAGCCTGCCCAAGCTCGAGGAGCTGACGTCCACGACCGACATTACCGGGTTCCTCCGCAAAGGCGTTCCGGAACATCTGCGCAATGCGGCGTTGCGAAAATCCTGGGCGCTGGACCCCGCCATCCGCAATTACGTCAACCCCGCGCTCGAATACGCCTATGACTGGAACATTCCGGGCGGCGTGCCGGGCTCCAGCGAGATCGGCGCCGGCATGGATGTCGCGCGGCTGGTGTCGCAGATCATGGGCGGCGGACCGGCGGCCGAACCTCCGGCAGCGGCGGTGGATCCCGCAAACGTGCCGGCGGGCGCGCGACCCATCGAACATCGTGCGGCGCCGGAGCCGGAGCCTGCGCGGGATTTGCCCACCGAGGCATTGAGACTGACCGACGCAGGCATGTCGACCGCGTCAAAACCGGCGAATGCCGATCAAGATGCCGGCCTGGAGGCCGACCGTATCGTCGTCAGTGAAGACGACAAATCTGCTGCGTCGCAACAGACGGTGCGACGCCATGGCTCGGCGAAACCGCTTGTTTAGACAAAAGTTCTTGCAGACATAGCCGACGCCTATGTTACAGATTTCGCATTGGAATAATTCCAATTCCAAGGTGTATGCCCAATTAAGAGGCACTATTGGGCGGGGGAAAAATCGGTCGCACCATGCGAGATGCCGGTCTGGAACAAGCAATCAAGGCAGCAGGCGGCGTCGCATCGCTGGCCCGGGGAATCGGTATTGCGCAGCCTTCGGTTTCAGCGTGGTCGCGCATTCCCGCCGAACGGGTCCTCGCCATCGAAACGCTGACGCGGGTCCACCGCTACATTCTTCGCCCCGATCTCTACGGGCCATCCGAGGATCAGGTGACATCGAAATCCGAAGTCGACGAGATCGATCAGCTGCGTGCCGCGGAATACGGCCTGTTGTCGTTGCTGCTCGGCAAGGCGCCCGACGCGGACACGCTCGCGCGCGTGGCAACGCTGAAGGGCGACGCGTCCGATCTCGGCATCGCGCATATCGAACTCGCAGGTGCCGCGGCGGCTTCGGACGATCGCAGCGTCAGCAAGGAATTCTTCGATCTGTTCATCGGCCTCGGCCGCGGCGAACTGCTGCCCTACGCCTCCTATTACCTGACCGGTTTTCTTCACGAGCGCCCGCTGGCGCGGGTGCGCGAGGATCTGGATGCGCTCGGGATCGAGCGCGCCGGCCCTTCGCGGGAGCCGGAAGATCACATCGCGACCCTGCTCGAGGTGATGTCCGGGCTGGCGCGCGGCGACTTCGAGGCCGACTTCACCGAACAGACGCGATTCTTCGAGCGTCATCTCAAGCCGTGGGCGGCGCGGATGTTCGCCGATCTCGAGATGTCGCAGTCGGCGCGCTTCTACCGTGCCGTAGGCCGGGTCGGCCGTATCTTCATGGAACTGGAATCCGAGGCCTTCACGCTGTCCTGATAACGGCGAAGGCAAGCGAAAGGGGAGATTGCAATGAGCAAGCCATCCGACAGCAAGGCGTCCACCCGCGAAGGCGGGTCGAAGCCGGCGGCAGGCGTGGACCGTCGCCGCTTCTTCATGATGGGCGGATCGGCGGTCGCAGCCGCCGCGGTAGTGCCGCTGGCAGGCAGCGAGGCCGCAGCCGACGAGTCGCAGGCCGAGCGGGTCAAGGCCCGCTACAAGGAATCCGATCACGTCAAGAACTTCTATCGCGTCAACCGCTATTGATGGAACCACGCACATGTTGATGAAGCGAAGAGATGGATCCGCCGGCCGGGCGCGTTTGCAGGGTATCGCCGCCGGCCTCGCCTCCGATGTTCTCGACCGCCGCACGTTTCTGCGCCGGTCCGGTCTGGCCGCGGGAGCAGGTGCTGCACTTGGCCTGATGCCGCTCGGCTCGGTGCGCAAGGCGCAGGCCGGTCCGCAAATCACCGGCGCGCCGACCGAGCTCAAGAGGAACATCTGCACGCATTGTTCGGTCGGCTGCACCGTGATTGCCGAAGTGCAGAACGGCGTCTGGGTCGGCCAGGAGCCGGCCTGGGACAGCCCGATCAATCGCGGCTCGCATTGCGCCAAGGGCGCGTCGGTGCGCGAGCTCGTGCACGGCGACCGCCGCCTGAAATATCCGATGAAGCTGGTCAACGGCGAATGGCAGAAGCTGTCGTGGGACCAGGCCATCAACGAGATCGGCGACAAGATGCTCGAGATCCGCGCCAAGTCAGGCGCCGACTCGGTCTATCTGCTCGGCTCCGCGAAATTCTCCAATGAAGGCGGCTATCTGTTCCGCAAGTTCGCGGCGTTCTGGGGCACCAACTCGATCGACCACCAGGCCCGCATCTGCCATTCAACCACCGTCGCCGGCGTCGCCAATACCTGGGGCTACGGCGCGATGACCAATTCCTACAACGACATCCGGAATTCGAAGACCGTGATCTTCATGGGCTCGAATGCCGCCGAAGCGCATCCGGTGTCGCTGCAGCACATCCTCACCGGCAAGGAGATCAACCGCGCCAACGTGTTCGTGCTCGACCCGCGCTTCACCCGCACCGCGGCTCACGCCACCGAATATGTCCGGTTCCGCAGCGGCACCGACATCGCGGTGATCTGGGGCATGCTGCACCACATCTTCAACAACGGCTGGGAAGACAAGCAGTTCATCGCCCAGCGCGTCTACGGCATGGACCAGATCCGCGCCGAAGTCGCCAAGTGGACGCCGGAAGAGGTCGAGCGCGTGTCGGGGATTCCCGGCGAGCAGCTGAAGAAGGTCGCCGAGACCTTCGCCAAGCAGCGGCCGTCGACCTTCATCTGGTGCATGGGCGGCACCCAGCATACCGTCGGCACCGCCAACGTGCGCGCCTATTGCAATCTGTTGCTGGCGACCGGCAATGTCGGCACCTTCGGCGGCGGCGCCAACATCTTCCGCGGCCACTGCAACGTGCAGGGCGCCACCGATATCGGCCTCGATATCACGACCTTGCCGCTCTATTACGGCCTCGTCGAAGGCGCCTGGAAGCACTGGGCGCGGGTCTGGGAGGTCGAATACGACTATCTGCAGTCGCGCTTCGACGAAGTGCCGGCCAAGGCGGGCCGTCCGGCCCGCACCCGCAAGGCGAACATGGAACTGCCGGGCATCCCGTCGACCCGCTGGTTCGACGCCACGCTCGCCAATCCCGACGATGTCGATCAGCGCGACAGCCTGAAGGGGATGTTCATCATGGGACACGGCGGCAATACCGTGCCGCGCATGACCGAAATGGTGAAGGGCATCGAGAAACTCGAACTGCTGGTGGTCGCCGATCCGCATCCCACCACCTTCGCCGCGATCTCGGAGCGCAAGAACGGCACCTATCTGCTGCCGGCCTGCACCCAGTTCGAGACTTCTGGCTCACGCACCGCGTCCAACCGTTCGCTGCAGTGGGGCGAGCAGGTGGTCAAGCCGATCTTCGAGTCGAAAGACGATTACGAGATCATCTACCGGATTGCGGAAAAGCTCGGTTTTGCCGACGCGATGTTCAAGAACATCAAGGTGGAAAACAAGCGCCCGGTGCCCGAGGATGTGCTGCGCGAAATCAACCGCGGCGGATTCTCGACCGGCTATTCCGGCCAGTCGCCGGAGCGGCTGAAAGCGCACATGAAGAACCAGGACAAATTCGACCTGGTGACTTTGCGCGCCAAGGCCGACGTGCCGGAAGTCGGCGGCGACTATTACGGCCTGCCGTGGCCGTGCTGGGGCACGCCGCAGATCAAGCATCCCGGGACGCACACGCTCTATAATACCAACCTGCATGCCAAGGACGGCGGCGGCACCTTCCGCGCGCGCTTCGGCGTCGTCTATGAAGAGAAGCAGCCGGACGGTTCGGTGAAGAACGTCAATCTGCTGGCGGAAGGCTCCTACAGCAAGGGTTCGGAACTGACCGACGGTTATCCCGAATTCACCTATGGCGTGCTCAAGAAGCTCGGCTGGGACAAGGACCTCACCGAAGCCGAATTGGCGACCATCAACAAGATCGGCGGCAACAATCCCGACGGCGTGGGTTGGGCAGTCGACCTGTCGGGCGGCATCATTCGCGTTACGCTGGAACACGGCGTGATGGCCTATGGCAACGGCAAGGCCCGCGCGGTGGCGTGGAACCTGCCCGATCCGGTCCCGGTTCATCGCGAGCCGATCTACACCCCGCGTCCCGAACTGGTCGCCAAATACCCGACGCGTCCGGACGGCCGCCAGTTCCGGGTCGCCAATCTCGGCTTCTCTATTCAGAAGGCCGCGGTGGACAAGGGGCTTGCCAAGCAATTCCCGATCATCCTGACCTCGGGACGTCTCGTCGAATACGAAGGCGGCGGCGAGGAAACGCGATCGAACAAATGGCTGGCCGAATTGCAGCAGGACATGTTCGTCGAGGTCAATACGTCGGACGCCGCCGAACGCGGTATCAAGGACGGCGGCTGGGTCTGGGTGTACGGCCCTGAAAACAGCTCGAAGGCGCGGGTCAAGGCGCTGGTCACCGACCGGGTCGGCAAGGGCGTGGCGTTCATGCCGTTCCACTTCGCCGGCTGGTTCCAGGGCGTCGATCAGCGCGGCAAATATCCGAAGGGCAGCGATCCGATCGTGCTCGGCGAAAGCGTGAACACGATCACGAGCTACGGCTACGATCCGGTCACCGGCATGCACGAGGGCAAGGTGACCCTGTGCCAGATTCAATCGGCGTGAGGGGAGAATAAATCATGGCTCGCGTCAAATTTCTTTGTGATGCCGACCGTTGCATCGAGTGCAACGCCTGCGTGACCGCCTGCAAGAACGA
>JAYSPJ010000480.1:0-2067 GCA_043722155.1 Bradyrhizobium sp. | reverse complement strand
CTGCTCCCACGGCCCACGCTGCTCCTGGGGCGCTAAACAAGTACCAGTGAAGACTGGCTTTCGGTGCCATCAACACCAAAATCGACTATCCAAGCGTCGCGCGGTCGCCGCGTCAGATCGAGCCCATTCCAATTCGGCAGTACAACATCTGAGTTGGGTAGCCCGTGTGGGTTGCCTCCTTCTTGAAGCATTTTTCGTGCATCGTTGAGTGGCAAATCGAAAGCGCCTCGTTTCTGTGTGCCACGGGAGCAAACGCCACGATTCTGATTTAGCAGCCTTGCTGTCGTTACATTTGATTGCGAGGTAAGGTCACAGTTGATCTCAGCGACTTGTTCTCCATCCAGGAAACAAACTTCATCAGAATCGTCGCTGAAGCCGACGATGCTAATATGGACATTGGCACCATCGAGTATCCAGTCCCGATCACTCACTGCGAAGAAGAGATTGCATGTTTCCTTGATACGCTCCAGAACGTCTCGATTCTTTCCGCCTCGTATGCCCTGGGTTGCCAGCAGCCCGGCCCGTTTGGTTCGACCGGATTCAATCATCGCGCGAGCTTTTTCAAACCAGTAACAACACAAGTCGGCTGATTGCGGAAGGCGATTCTTGTACCTGCGAAACAGTGAATCAAGATAGTCGTCGTTCAGTGCTGAGCGCAACTTACTTCGACCCAAAAACGGCGGGTTGCCGACGATGAACTCGGCGTCGGGCCACTCCGGCTCCTTCGGGTTTGCAGGGTCGGAAAGGTCGAGGATCGAATCCTGGCAGCGGATGTTCTCCATCGGCTCCAGCACCGGCTCGGTTGGATTCAGGAAGCCGTTGAACTTGATCCACTGGTGGAAGCCGATCCAGATCGAGATCTGTGCGAGTTCTTTGGCGTACTCGTTGATCTCCAATCCGAATAGCTGCGTCGGGCGGACGTTGGGAAATCGCTGCTGCTGGTCCTTGCTCGCCATGTACACGAGCACTTCTTTTTCCAGGTCGAGGAGCATGTGCAGCGCGACGTAGAGGAAGTTGCCGGACCCGCAAGCCGGGTCGAGCACGGTAACGTGAGCCAGTCGGTAGAGGAAATCGTTCACGCACTTTTCAAATGCCAGTCGGCCCGCCTTCCCCTTGACCTTGGCCCAGAGCTTGTCGGCCTGAGCACGCACCGCATCCCATTCCCGTCGGAGCGGATCGAGCAGCACCGGCCGCAGTAAGGCCTCAATGTCAATGCTACTCGTGTAATGGGCACCGAGCTGGCTGCGCTTATTGGGGTCGAGGATGCGTTGGAACAGGGTGCCAAAGATGGAGGGCTCGATGTTCGACCAGTCGTAGCCGGCGGTATTGGCGAGGTGGCGGATTTCGGTCGGCGTCAATTCGATCACGTCCGCGTCGGCGAAGAGCCCGCCGTTGAACCAGGCGATCTCGTCCGCGCCGAACGTGGCGTCCTTGTGAGCCATCGCCTCGAACAACCCGGTCAGGAGCTTGGTGAGTTTTTTCGAGTCCCACCGGCTGCCCGTCACCGTTCGCAGGAAGAGGTCTTTCGGCAGCAGTTCGATGTCCTCGGCGAACATGCAGAACATGAGTTTCATGAGGAAGTGCCCGGCCCGGTGCGGCTCGATGTTCCGGGCCTGCATGCCGATAGCCAGTTTCGCGAAGGTGGCGGCAACCTCTTCCGTCAGCTTCTTCTGCGTCTTGCCGGGCTTGAGTTGGTCCGGGTCGGTGAATGCGTAGCGGAGCAGTTGGACGTTCTTGGGCTCGGCGAGCCCGTCCAGGTCGAAGGCGTGTACTTCCTTGACGGTGCCGGTAAAGTTGGTGTGGATTTCGAAGCGGTTCAGGTCGCAGACGATGAGCAGCGGCGGGTTTTCGAGGGCTTCGCGGTACTGCGAAAGCTGGCGATAGGCGTCGACCAGATTCTTTCGTTTACCCTTATATTCCCATCCGAAATGGTTCTTGAACCAAACGTCGGCAAAGCCTTTGCTGCCAGTGTCCTTGTCAACGCCCTTCTCGAAGGTGTACCACGAGCCGGTCTTGTCCACGTCGGCCGGTTTGGGTTGGCCGAGTAGTTCGCACAGATCCAGGAAG
>JAYSPJ010000479.1:0-3115 GCA_043722155.1 Bradyrhizobium sp. | reverse complement strand
CGGTGCCGGCGGCGCTCGGCCTGCCCGGCTGGCTCAAGACGATGCCGACGCAGGCGTTCAACGCCATCAACGGTCGCGATGAGAACACCGTCAAGCGTTGTCCGCCGTTTGTCGACGCCATGACCTGCGGCTTCCTGATTCCACTGATGTGCGACCTCAGGGTCGAGAACGGCGAATTCACCTGGGACAATGACATTCCACCGGGCGGCGCGGTCAGTTACGCGCGCTCGCCGGTCGGGTTCCACGACGGCAGCCAGGTCAGCGGCTCGCCGCTGTTCGAAGACGATCGCTTCCTGATCAAGTTTCATAATCTGTGGACCATCGAGGCGCCGGAGGGCTACGCGGTGCTGTTCACCCATCCGGTCAACCGTTTCGATCTGCCGTTCACCACGCTGACCGGACTGGTCGATTGCGACCGCTACCACGATAACTGGATTCATTTTCCGGCGCACTGGCACGACACCAATTTCAGCGGCGTGCTGCCGAAGGGCACGCCGGTCGCGCAATGCGTGCCGGTGAAGCGAGAAAGCTGGGTGGCGCGCACCTTGCCGTTCACCCCGGAGCAGGCCCAGCGCGCGCACGACCTCACAACGGCTGTTGACCGCGAGCCAGGCCTCTACCGGCGCCAGTTCCGCGCCTAGGCAAATCAGCTCTTGTCGCCGCGCAGAAATTTCGCGGCGGCGCTAGGCCGCAGGAAGAAACGGCCGCGCGAGGAGATCGCCAGCGACATGATGGCCCGGCCGAACAGCTCCGGTCTTTCGCGCGTCGCCATCCGGATGCTCGCTTCTCCGGCGTCGCGCTCGCCCATTTCCAACAGGCATCTGCCCAACTCCGCCCGCGCGATGGCATCGTCGGGCCGCAGCGCGACGACGCGCCGAAAGGTTTCGGCCGCGGCAGCGTATTCGCCATCCAGCAGCATGACCTGAGCGAGCCCAGCCAGAAGATCGGGCCGGTCCGGCGCCACCTCGAGGGCTCGCAGCAATATCTCGCGGGCCCTGGTCCGGTCGTTGCGCTTGAGATGAAGCGCGGCGAGCTCCCTCTGCATGTCGACGGCGTCGGGCGCGAGCGCAAGGCCGCTTTCGAGCACCGCGACGGCCTCCTCGGACCGTCCGGCTCTCGCCAGCTGAATGCCATGCTCGAGAAACGCCGGAGGATGTGGCGGTCGCCTCGCGGTGGCCCGGCGCAATTGCTCGAGCGCTTCGTCGCGGCGTCCGGCGAGGGCGAACGCCGCGCCAAGCAGGGTTTCGACCGCCGGATCTTCGCTGCGCCGTGCGGCCTTTTCCAGCGGCGCGACCGCCTCGGCGCCGCGGTTCTGCATCAGCAGCGCCTGACCGAGGATCTGCGCCGCAAGGGCGTTGCCGCGACTGGCCTTCAACACCTCGGCGGCAATGCGCTCGGCTTCGCCGGGACGCTGCATCCGCAACGCAAAGCTCGCCCGTTCGAGCGCCTGATCATTGGCGTTCGGCCGGCCGGGACTGGAAGAACGTGGCGGGCGCTTCGACATCGGCCCCGACGATAAACAAAAACCCGGATTACGCCAGCGGCCGAACCGCCTCGCGCCGTCCAGCTAGGCGCGCTTGCGCTCCGGCGGCCACCAGTTCCGGATCAGCGCGTTGCGACCGGCGGAGTGCTGGAGAGGCCTGTGCGGTTCCGGAATGGCCCGCTCCAGCCGCGCGACGGCCTGCGTTCCCCGCAGCGCGTCGGCCTCATCGCAGAAGCGGAGCATCTCGATGCCGCGATCGTTCGGCATCATCTTCTTGAAACCGAGATGGGCGAGCGAAGTGAGATGCAGCAAGTCGTCGACCGAAAGATCAATCCGAATCCGGTCGTCCCTCACCGTCATCTGCTGCCTGCAGGCGTAAAATTGCGGATGCGCTTCAGGAAGCCTCCGCGGGATCGGGCTGGCGCCGTCCTAGTGCGCGGTGATCCAGGCGCGGGCCTCGCGCTGGGCGATGGCGATCTCCACCTCGGACATCAGCTCGGCGACCTCGCGACGCAGCTCGATGGCATCGGCGCGGCCTTTCAGGGCGGCGAGATTGAACCATTTATGCGCGGCGACGAGATTGACCACCCCGGAACGCCCGCTCGCCCAGTACAGGCCGCGCTCGAACAACACGTCCGGGATCGCGCTTGCCTGCACTGGCATTGCCGTATCCAGATCGATGTGCCCCTGAAACATCTGATATCCCCTTTTTGATTTTGGCCGCCCTCCCCCGAGCGCGGCTCCCGTCCACTTGTTAAAGCGTCCCGTTATTCCACTCGCCGTTTGCCGGCTTGTTGGGATCATCATGACCGATCAAATTTGAAGGGCAGTTTAAGGTTCGCGATGAATCCGGCGTAAACGCCAGATGGGGGCGATCGACGGCGAAAGCGCAGAAGCGCTTCGTTCATACGGGTTTTCGCGCGTGTGTGAAATTCGGTTTACCGTGGCATTTCGCGAAACGATAACCATCGCAGTGATCGGGAAGGACCGTGCGCCCTGGCCACGCGGCCGATCGACCCCGATCACGGCCGCCTCCGGGATAGCGGATCAGCAGCGTTCGCGACGTCGCGGGTGATGACGGCTGAAAATTGCGAGCGGCAAACCGCCGCTGAAGCCAGAGCAACCCCGGCCCTCGTGTGCCGCGGGGTCGATCAGATCGACAATGTGGGGATTGGGGCAGCAGGAGCGCCGCGCATCATGGGCGGGACTCAGAGAACGAGGGCGTCGGCGAACACGTCAGGACCAGATTTCACCTGGGTCTCGAGACCACTCGGGCTTCAAGACCGCCGGTGAAATTGCGGATCATTGGATCCGCACCGAACGAAGAAAACTTGTTTCTTCTGCCGGACCGGTTTTCGAAAGAGCGAACACTCTCGAAAGTACGATCCAGCCGTTTGACCTGATGTCTCGCCGACACCCTCTTTCGTCGATGGAGCCGCCTGAGTTGAAATCTGCTTCCGGGGAAGCAAACCGTTCGAGAGGCTCTAAGGACGTGCCGGCATCAAGCCGCCGGCAATTTTTCAGAAGCGAAAGTTACTTCTTCTTCTTGGCGACCTTGCGGGTCTTCTTCGCAGTCTTCTTCACTGCGCTCTTCGCCTTCTTCGCCTTCTTAGCTTTCTTGGCCATGTTGCC
>JAYSPJ010000478.1:0-5787 GCA_043722155.1 Bradyrhizobium sp. | reverse complement strand
CGGATGAATCCTCGACGGCACCAGGAAGTCGCGCGCGCCTTCCGGCGACGACGCGGTCAGGATCGGGGTCTGGAATTCGAAGAAACCCTGCTCCTTCATCCGCTTGCGCATGGAATCGACGATCGCGCCGCGGGTCATGATGTTCTGGTGCAGCTTGTCGCGGCGAAGGTCGAGGAAACGGTACTTAAGCCTTATGTCCTCAGGGTATTCCTGCTCGCCGAACACCGGCAGCGGCAGTTCGGCGGCCGGACCCAGCACCTCGATCTCGCTGATGTAAAGCTCGACCATCCCGGTCGGCAAATCCGGATTGTCGGTACCGGCGGGCCGGCGGCGGAGCTTGCCGTCGATCCGCACCACCCACTCCGCGCGCAGCTTTTCGGCATCCTTGAAGGCCGGCGAATCCGGATCGGCCACGCATTGCGTCAAGCCGTAATGGTCGCGCAAATCGATGAACAGGACGCCGCCATGGTCGCGGATACGATGGCACCAGCCCGACAGCCGAACCGTCTGGTCGATATCGTCCTCACGGAGCGCGCCGCATGTATGTGACCGGTAGCGATGCATGGAATTCCCAAAAACAGATGTCGGAGAGGTCGAATCGAGGCCAAAAGCCCGTCCGAGGAGGGTCAGGGTTTACCCGAGGCTGTCCGGCGCGGCAACCGAATGCGGGGGTCATTTTGGCCGCCAAAACCGGCGGCCAGACCCGAGAAACGGGCGAAAAACCGGGCCATCCGCGGACACCATACGAGGACAACGGCTGAAGGCGATTGTCTATTCCCCGGGCACGCCTATCTTCAAGGGATGACAGTTCATTTCCCCTTCCAAAACACCTATGCGGCGCTGCCGGCGAGCTTTTTCGCCCGCGTGGTTCCCACCCCGGTCGCCTCGCCGCGCCTGATCAAGCTGAACCGGCCGCTGGCGGTCCATCTCGGACTCGATCCCGACCTGCTCGAGAGCCCCGAGGGGGCCGAGATCCTGGCCGGCAAGCGGGTCCCCGAGGGCGCCGATCCGATTGCGATGGCCTATGCCGGCCACCAGTTCGGCCATTTCGTTCCCCAGCTCGGGGACGGCCGCGCCATCCTGCTCGGCGAGGTGATCGACGCTGACGGCGTCCGCCGCGACATTCAGCTCAAGGGGTCCGGCCCGACGCCGTTTTCGCGCCGCGGCGACGGCCGCGCCGCGCTCGGTCCAGTGCTGCGCGAATACATTGTCAGCGAGGCGATGGCGAGCCTCGGCATTCCCACCACGCGTTCGCTCGCCGCTGTGAGGTCAGGCGAGAACGTGATGCGCGAGATGCCGTTGCCCGGCGCCGTGCTGACCCGTATCGCCTCCAGCCACATTCGCGTCGGCACCTTTCAGTATTTCGCGGCGCGCAGCGATACCGAGGGCGTGCGGCGGCTGGCCGATCACGTCATCGCCAGGCATTACCCGCAAACCGCCAATGCCGACCGCCCCTATCGCGCGCTGCTCGAAGCCGTGATCGCGCGGCAGGCCGATCTGGTCGCGCGCTGGCTGCTGGTCGGATTCATCCACGGGGTCATGAACACCGACAACAGCTCGATCTCTGGCGAGACCATCGATTACGGCCCCTGCGCTTTCATGGATCACTACGATCCGGCGATGGTGTTCAGCTCGATCGACGAACAAGGCCGCTACGCCTACGCCAACCAGCCGCGGATCGCGCTCTGGAACCTGACGCGCCTTGCGGAATGCCTGCTGCCGCTGTTGTCCGACGACAAGGACAAGGCCATCGAGGAAGCCCAGGCCGTGCTCGGCGAATTCGCCGAGCAGTTCGCGTCGGCCTATCAGGCCGGCCTGAGTAAGAAGCTCGGCCTGTTCACGGCGCGCGACGGCGATGAAGCGCTGGTGCAGGACCTGCTGGACGCGATGGCCAGGAACCAGGCCGACTTCACGCTGACCTTCCGGCGGCTGTGCGACGCGGCGCTCGAGCCGGACGGCGATACCGAGGTCCGGCAATTGTTCGCCGAGCCCGCCGCCTATGACGAATGGGCGGCGCGCTGGCGGCAACGGATTTCCGACGAGCCGCAAGCGCCCGCCGAGCGGCAGGCCGCAATGCGATCGGTCAATCCGGCCTTCATCCCGAGAAATCACAGGGTGGAAGCGGTGATCGAAGCCGCCGTGAACCGCGACGATTTCGCACCGTTCGAGGAACTGCTGGCGGTGCTGGCAAATCCGTATGAGGACCAGCCGGCCTTCGCCGGTTACGCCGATCCGCCGGAGCCGCACCAGCGCGTGCTGCAGACCTTTTGCGGGACGTGAATCGTTAACCCTCCGTTCAACATTTCAGGCGGCGCCGGCGCCCCGGCCGCAGGAATTAACAATCGGTCAATGCGTTCCCTACAAGTCTAACGGCTTGGCTGGGGGAACTATCGTGTTGGACGTATTGGTATTCGAGTTCATGGGATTGGCGATGCTGGCACTCTGTGTCGTCGTGCTTGCCGTGCCGTCGCAGCGACGGCCCTCGCGGCGGGTTCGCGACTACTGACGGGTCCATTTGCCGGACGGTTGCCCCGACCAACCGGACCGCCGATAGGCGCGTCCCGGCAGCCCTGCGTCTCGCGAAAAATCCCTGCCGGACGGAAATGCAAGGCTCGAATCTGCCGCAAGACCCTTGACATATCAGCGCTTTCGGCCGAACGCGTCTCAAAAGCGTTATGGACCGTTCATGGATCTGATTACCACCACCTCGGAACTGGCCGCGGTATGCGCCCGGCTCGCGAAACACCCGGTCATCACCGTCGATACCGAGTTTCTGCGTGAGACCACCTACTATCCCCTGCTCTGCGTGGTGCAGATGGCGAGCGCCGAGGAAGCGGTCGTGATCGATACGCTGGCCCAGGGGCTGGACCTCAAGCCGTTCTTCGAGCTGATGACCGACGAGAAGGTGCTGAAGGTCTTCCACGCCGCCCGGCAGGATATCGAGATCGTCTGGCACCAGTCCGGCACCATTCCGCACCCGATCTTCGACACCCAGGTGGCGGCCATGGTGCTCGGCTATGGCGATTCCATTGCCTACGACCAGTTGGTCGAGCGCATCGCCGGCCACCGGCCGGACAAGACCCACCGCTTTACCGACTGGTCGCGCCGGCCGCTCAGCGCCGAACAGATGCACTACGCGGTATCCGACGTCACCCATTTGCGCGATGTGTTCGCAGCCCTCGACGCCGATCTCAAGAAGCGCGGCCGCAGCGAATGGGTGAGCGAGGAAATGGAGGTCCTGACCTCGCCGAAGACCTACGATTTCCACCCCGAACGCGCCTGGGAGCGGCTGAAGACGCGGGTACGCAAACCGAAGGAGCTGGCGGTGCTGATGGAGGTCGCGGCCTGGCGCGAGCAGGAGGCGCAGAGCCGCGACGTTCCGCGCAGCCGCGTGCTGAAGGACGATGCGGTCGGCGACATCGCCACCCACGCGCCGACCAGCCTCGAGCGTCTGGCCAATCTGCGCTCGCTGCCGAAAGGCTTTGACCGCTCGAAATGGGGCGCCGACATCGTCGCCGCCGTGCAGCGCGGCCTCGCGCGCGATCCGGCCTCCCTGCCGAAGCTCGAAAAGCCGCGCGGCAATTCAAATGGGGCGGCGATCGTGGAGCTTCTGAAGGTCCTCTTGCGCATGACCTCGGAGCGCCACGCCGTCGCCAGCAAGATCATCGCGACGGTCGGCGATCTCGAAGATATTGCGGCTGACGATAACGCCGACGTGCCCGCGCTGCACGGCTGGCGCCGCGAATTGTTCGGCGAAGCGGCACTGGCGCTGAAGTACGGCCGGCTGGCGCTGGCGGTCGAAAAGGGCCGGGTCATCAGGGTCGATCGAGCCTAGCCGCGACACCGTCCGGCGCCGCCCGATCACACCGAAATCACCGCATTGGCTTCGATCAGTTCGGCGCTCCCCACGATGCCGGCGAAATTTCCGATCACATTGACGACCGCCATCTTGTAGGAGACGGCATCGCCGATCCCCTGACGCCGGCAGGCCACGGCATCGCTGACCAGCTGATAGCGGTGGCTGCGGTGAAACCCGTCGATGACGGTCGACAGAATGGTTTCATCGAGGGAAAAACCCGACATCACGCAGCGTATGTTTTTCATATTCGCCATGTATTCGGCGAACCGCGAGGAACTGTAGGCCGACGGCAGCGGATGCTCGAACGCAAGCTCTCCGGGCCTCGGCTTCAGGTCGGCGATCCAGTCCGTCAGGTTCGATGCCGGATTGAACCACGCGGCCTGGGCAATTCGCTTGAGGTGGATGATCGGCCACAGGTTGCCGCGCCACCGCGTCATCAATTCGTGACAACGCGCGGTAATCGCCTCGGCGTCGGCGATAACGTGGCGGCGGCCTTCGGTGAGGTACTCGGTCTGCAGATCCGCGCAGACCAGGATCGGCGGATCGTCGTGGATCGAGACCGCCGGTTTGAGATGGCTCATCACCGAAACTCACACCGTGCGCTGCGGCGAGGTGACGGCGCGCCCCGCCGAGATGTCGAGAACGCCCGGCCTGTCCCAATCACCCTCCGGCCGAATGATCACGTAAGGATCGCTGTCGAGCGTGATGGCGTCGGGGCCGGGCTCGATGTCGAGCACCATTTCGGTATAGGAGAAATCGGAAAAGGTGATCTTGCGGTTGTGGCCCAGCGGCTTGGCGCCGAAATGGGCCCAGAAGTCCACCAGCCGGTCCTGTGCCTGACCGTAGATCTTGCGAAACCCCTTGCGCTTGACGTAGTCGACGCTGGCCTGCACCAGCTTGAACGACACGCGCGAGCGCCGGAACTGGTGACGCACGGCAAGACGCTCGACCTTGGCGAACTCGCCGAAAAACCGCACCCGCAGGCAGCCGGCAGGCTCGGTTCCGACAAATCCGAGGAAGTGCGCCGCCACCAGATCGTTGCCGTCGAACTCTTCCTCGATCGGGCAATCCTGCTCGGCGAGGTAAACCGCCGACCTGATCGCGGTCACCAGCATCAGATCGTTGGGATCGCGCGCGATGCGGATCGTAATCGAGCGCGATGGCGTTTTCAGTGGAGCTGGAATGTTAGTGCCGTGCATCTGCAAAGCTCCTCGCCGGTTGGGCTGTTGGCGCGTTCAACGGGACACGGTTCCAGGGACGCTGGTAGCGCCAGAGTTCGTGCTGGTAGCTCGGGATCGGCTCGAAGCCGATCGCGATCATCAAATTGCGGCCGTCGGCGCTGGAGGGTTGGGCGTAAAGATCGGCCGGCGCCAGCCGCGACTGGGAGAGATGCGTCGAAACGTTACCCAGTCCCGCCATCGCCCTGCCCAGCCCTGCGATCGCCCACACATAGATGGCGGACGCCTCCTCGGAGGAACCGGCGAGCAGGCCAATGTCCGGATGCGTCAGACTCATATCGTCGAGAATGAGGGCATCGTGCCCCCGGCTGTTGAGATAGAGGAACGCCACCGCCCCAAGCAGTTTGTTCTTTCGGCTGAATGTCAGAATGCTACCGGGATCGAAGGTGTAATATCGCTCGAGATCCGGTTCCGTAATTTGAACTCCGGGCACCAAGCGGTTTGCCATGTGGGCAAGCGCCCCAAGCTCGGAACGCAGTGCGGGTTGCACGGCGATCTCTGCGCTCTTGGGCAGCAGATCGAAATCGCGTTTTGCGGCCAAAGATGGCCTTTCCATAACCGGGTCGCGCATCTATCGTCGCTCCTGCCTCTGGGCTAGAGCGGTTTTCGGTTGATGTGAATCGGAACAGTAAGGGGGTTCCCAAAGGGGCGCAAATCAGATTCGGGTTGCTTTGACAGCAACAGCGAGAT
>JAYSPJ010000477.1:0-4164 GCA_043722155.1 Bradyrhizobium sp. | reverse complement strand
CGCTATGCGACGAGCCGCTTCATCGAAGCCGGACTGGTGTTCGCGCATGGCACCACCGATCCGGTGGCGGAGGCTGCCTTCCTGGTCTGCGAAACGCTGCATCTGCATCCCGACCAGTTCGAGACCTTTGCAACGGCGCGGGTCACCGCGGCCGAGGCCAAAGCTATTCTCGACGTGATCGCGCGCCGCGTCGCCACGCGCAAACCCGCCGCCTATCTGGTCAACAAGATCTACATGCGCGGCCTGCCGTTTTATGTCGACGAGCGCACCATCGTGCCGCGCTCCTTCATCGGCGAATTGCTGGACCAGCATTTCGGCGGCGAGGATGACGAAGCCGGCGGCTCGCTGATCGACGATCCCCTGGCGGTGGAAAGCGTGCTCGACCTCTGCACCGGATCGGGGTGCCTCGCGGTGCTCGCGAGCCGGAACTTCCCCAATGCCCGGATCGACGCGGTCGACCTTTCCAAAGACGCCCTCGCCGTCGCCGCGCGCAACCTGGCCGATTACGGCCTCGAGGACCGGGTGACGCTGCATCGGGGCGACCTGTTCAAGCCGGTTGGCGGCAAGCGCTACGACCTGATCATTTCCAACCCGCCCTATGTCGACGCGCAAGGCATGGCTGACCTGCCGCGCGAATGCCGCGCCGAGCCGAAACTCGCTTTCGACGGCGGCGCCGACGGCCTCGACATCGTCCGCCGCATCCTCGACGAAGCCGGGCGGCACCTGACGCCGCAGGGCGGATTGTTGTGCGAAATCGGCCGTTGCCGGCCCGCGCTGGAGACCGCCTACCCGGATCTGCCGCTGCTCTGGCTCGATACCGAGGATTCCGACGGCGAAGTGTTCTGGATCGGCGCCGCCGATCTCTGAGACGAAGCGCCGGCCTCAATCCGCCCGATTGAGCGAAAATATTGCAGTGCGTCGGCGTTCCCGTCGCGCGACGAAGCTGATAGCTTGCACCGGCAACCGCCCAAGCCCCAAAACTTCAAAGAGGCCCCCATGCTGGATAAGAGCCCACGCCCCGCCGCCGTCAACGTGCCGAACGATCTCGCCGCGCACTGGATGCCGTTCACCGCCAACCGGGCGTTCAAGAAGAACCCGCGGCTGCTCGCCGGCGCCAAGGACATGCATTACTTCACCGTGGACGGTCGCAAGATCATCGACGCCGCCGCCGGCATGTGGTGCTGCAATGCCGGCCACGGCCGCAGCCAGATCGCCGAGGCGATCGGCAAGCAGGCCGCCGCATTGGACTACGCGCCGCCGTTCCAGTTTGGCATTCCGCAGGCCTTCGAGCTCGCCAGCCGCATCGCCGATCTGGCTCCGGCCGGGCTCGACCACGTGTTTTTCTGCAATTCCGGCTCGGAGGCCGCCGATACCGCGCTGAAAATCGCGCTGGCCTATCACCAGATCAACGGCCAGGGCACCCGCACGAGGCTGATCGGCCGCGAGCGCGGCTATCATGGCGTCGGCTTCGGCGGGACTTCCGTCGGCGGCATCGTCAACAACCGCAAGATGTTCGGCACGCTCCTGGCCGGCGTCGACCATCTGCCCCACACCTATGACCGCGACAAGCAGGCCTTCACCAAGGGCGAGCCGGAATATGGCGCGCATTTCGCCGACGAACTGGAGCGCCTGGTCAATTTGCATGGCGCCTCCACCATCGCCGCCGTCATCGTCGAGCCGATGGCCGGATCGACCGGCGTGCTGCCGGCGCCGAAGGGCTATCTCAAGCGGCTGCGCGAGATCACCCAGAAGCACGGCATTCTCTTGATCTTCGACGAAGTCATCACCGGTTACGGCCGGCTCGGCTTTGCGTTTGCCGCAGAACGCTACGGCGTATTGCCGGACATGCTGACCTTCGCCAAAGGTATCACCAATGGTGCGGCCCCGATGGGCGGCGTGCTGGTACGCGACACCATCCACGACGCCTTCATGAGCGGCCCGGAGCATGTCGTCGAACTGACCCACGGCTATACCTATTCGGCGCATCCGATCGCCTGCGCCGCGGCGCTGGCGACGCTCGACATCTACCGTGACGAAAAGCTGTTCGAGCGCGCGAAAATGCTCGAGCCGAAATTCGCCGACGCTGTAATGTCGCTGCGGAACGAGCCCAACGTGGTGGACATCCGTACCGTCGGCCTGACGGCGGGCATCGACCTCTCGTCGCGCCCGGACCTGCCCGGCAAGCGCGGCTTCGACGGGCTCAACAGCGCGTTCCATGACAACGACCTGATGCTGCGCGTCGCCGGCGACACCCTGGCGCTGACCCCGCCCCTGATCGTCACCGAAGACCAGATCGGCGAGATCGTCGACAAGGTCGCCAAGGTGATCCGCGCGGTGGCGTAGGACGCTTCTTCACCTCTCCCCGTCGCTTTACGGGGAGAGGTTGACGCCGAAACGCAGCGGAGGCTTCGGACGAGGGGCAATGCAATTGCGCCCTGCTCGCCGGAACGCGGAACATTCGAAGCCGTTCCGCACCGGTCCAAAGAACACTAGCTCTTCGAATCAACATTGATGCTAAGCTCGTAGCGCCTGGAGCAGCGCAAGATGCGACCGATGCCTGCGGCTTTCGCGTTCTCCCGGGCGGGGGCAGTTTGGATTTGAGGGCGTTGCGCGCGACATGATTCGCATTTCCACGGTTTTCATCGCCATCTGCATGGTGCTGGTCGCAGCCTCCCTCGGCCTGATCCTCTATTCGGTGCTGGGCATCAGCGGTTCGGAATCCGCGATCGTGGCGCTCACCGCGCTGACCTTCCTGATCCTCTACAACGCCGTGTCGATGAGGCTGCGCGACCGCACCGACGTCGGCGGCCAGATCGCCGATCTGTCGCGCGGCACTGCCGATCTCGCCCGCCAGGTCGCCGAATTCGGGCGCCGCCTCGCCGCCGTCGAGGGCCGGGTGGTGTCGGCCAATTCGATCGGCGCCGACCGCATCCAGTCCGTGATCGGCGAGATCAACGAGCTCGGCATACTGGTCAAGCAGCTCGCGTCCTCGGTCGCCAGCCACGACGACATGCTGGCCTCGGGCGCGGCCGCCGCCCCCCCTCAACCTGCGAGCCGCCCGCTGGACAGCGAAGCACAGAGCGAAATGCCGCTCGTCGCCAAGGCGACGGGCAGCGCACCCGCGGCGCCCGTCATGGCAGCGCCTGCGACGGCAGCGCCGGCCGCAGCCACCGCTGTTGCTGTTGCTGCCGAAACCACACCGTCGCGCAGCCACGCGCAAATCCTCAGCGCCGTGAAAGGCGCGGTCGAGGAAAACCGCATCGACATCTATCTGCAGCCGATGGTGACCCTGCCGCAGCGCAAGGTGCGCTTCTACGAGGCGGTGACCCGGCTGCGCGACGACAAGGACGAGATTCTCGCCGCCGAGGATTTCATCGCGATCGCGGAAACCGTTGGGCTGATCGGGCGGATCGATCACATGGTGATGCTGCGCTGCGTGCAGGTGCTGCGCCGCCTGATGGTGCGCAACAAGGACGTCGGGATCTTCTGCAACGTCGCCGCGGCGACGCTCGGCAATCCCACCACCTTCGCGCAATGCCTCGATTTCCTCGAAGCCAATCGCGCGCTCGCGCCGTCCTTCGTGCTCGAATTCAAGCAGGCGACGTTTCGCAACCTCGGCCCGACCGAGACCGAGCATCTCGCGGCGCTGGCGCAGCGCGGTTACCGTTTCTCGATCGACCACGTCACCGATCTCAGGATCGAGCCGCGGGAACTGGCCGACCGCGGCGTCCGCTTCATCAAGGTACCCTCTGCCTTGCTGCTCGACCAGCGGCAGAATTCCACCTCCGACATTCACCCATCGGACCTCTCCGATCTGCTCGGCCGCTTCGGCATCGACCTGATCGCCGAGCGGATCGAAGGCGAACGCGCCGTGGTCGATCTGCTCGACTATGACGTGCGGTTCGGGCAGGGATTTCTGTTTGCACCACCCCGGCCGTTGCGGCCCGAGGGGGCATCTGCTACCGGCGGGACGCCTCCGAACAACGTCGAGGAACCCAATGGCTCCGTCAAAGCGGCTCCCCTCAATAGTCCGGCCATCGATCCCCCGGCGCGGACGACCGGCAACGCCGCGCTGGCGCGGCGCGCCGCCGGACCGGGCTGACCGGCGAAACCGGCCATGACCGGACTGCGGTTTACCGAGCGGCTGCGCGACCTCGTGGCCGG
>JAYSPJ010000476.1:0-7158 GCA_043722155.1 Bradyrhizobium sp. | reverse complement strand
GCGCGCGTTCATATTCGTAGCCTTCTCTTGGTTTGACGCGTTTTCTTCACGCGAAGATGCCTTCTCAGTCGGGTACGGTCGCGGCAAAGGTCGTCATGTCGCCTTTCGGGCGCTTGTCGACCATCTGCTGGCCTTCGATCATGTAGAACACGGTTTCGGCGATATTGGTGGCGTGATCGCCGATCCGCTCGATGTTCTTGGCGCAGAACATCAGGTGGATGCAGAACGAGATATTGCGCGGGTCTTCCATCATGTAGGTCAGCAATTCGCGGAACAGCGAGGTGCAGATGGCATCGACCTCCTCGTCGCCCTTCCAGACCACCATCGCCGCCGGCAGATCGTGCGCCGCATAGGCGTCGAGCACGGATTTGACCTGCGAGGTCACGAGGTCGGTCATGTGCTCGAGGCCGCGGATCAGTTTCAGCGGCTGGAAATCGCTGTCCAGCGCCGCCACCCGCTTGCCCATGTTCTTGGCGAGGTCGCCGATCCGCTCCAGATCGGTGGCGACCCGCATGGCGCCGACGATCTCGCGCAGGTCGACCGCCATCGGCTGGCGCCGCGCGATGGTCAGCACCGCGCGTTCCTCGATGACGTGCTGCAGGCGGTCGATTTCGGCGTCGGCGGCGACGACGCGCTTGCCTAGCGCGACATCCCGGCGGATCAGCGCGTCGACGGAGTCGACGATCATGCGTTCGGCGAGGCCGCCCATCTCCGAGACCAGGCGCGTTAGTTCCTGCAGGTCGCTGTCGAACGCTTTGGCCGTGTGTTCCGTACCCATTGTTGTTCTCCTCGCGATGCGCGTCAGCCGAACCGGCCTGTGATGTAGTCCTGGGTGCGCCGGTCGCTCGGCGACGTGAAAATCTTGTTGGTGTCGTCGAATTCGATCAGCTCGCCGAGATACATGAAGGCGGTCTTGTCGGAGACGCGCGCAGCCTGCTGCATGTTGTGGGTGACGATGGCGATGGTGTAGTCCTCCGCCAGTTCCGAGATCAGCTCCTCGATCTTGGCGGTCGAGATCGGATCGAGCGCCGAGCACGGCTCGTCGAACAGGATGACCTCGGGCCGCACCGCGACGGTGCGGGCGATGCAGAGCCGCTGCTGCTGGCCGCCGGACAGGCTGAGGCCCGAGGCGTTCAGCTTGTCCTTGACCTCGTTCCACAGCGCGCCGCCGCGCAGCGCCTTTTCGACCCGGCCGTCCATCTCGGACTTTGAAATTTTCTCGTAGAGCCGGATCCCGAAGGCGATGTTTTCATAGATCGTCATCGGAAACGGCGTCGGCTTCTGGAACACCATGCCGACCCGTGCCCGCAGCAGGTTGAGATCGAGCTTGGGATCGAGGATGTTGGTGGAATCCAGCATCACCTGACCGGTGGCGCGCTGACCGGGATAGAGGTCGTACATCCGGTTGAAGACCCGCAGCAAAGTGGACTTGCCGCAGCCGGAGGGCCCGATGAAGGCGGTGACGCGGTTGGTGCCGAGCGCGAGGTTGATGTTCTTCAGCGCGTGGTTTTCGCCGTAGTAGAAATTGAGACCTCGCGCGGTCACCTTGGCCGCCGCCTCGGGCAACACCACCGCGGGAGCCGGTCCGCCCGCCGCGCTCATCGATACAGAAAGCTCATTCATTTTGGTGTCCTCTCGGCGCCGAGAATGCGGGCGCCAATATTCAGCGCAAGTACGGTCAGGGTGATCAGTAGCGCCCCACTCCAGGCGAGCTGCTTCCAGTAAGCGTAGGGGCTCTGCACGAAGTTGTTGATGGTAACCGGCAGGTTGGCCATGGTCTTGGTCAGATCGAGACTGAAGAACTGGTTGGAGAGCGCGGTGAACAGCAATGGGGCGGTTTCGCCAGCGACGCGCGCGGTGGCCAGCAGCACGCCGGTGATGAGGCCGGCGCGCGCGGCACGGTAGGCGATGCGCTTGATGACCAGCGAACGCGGCAGGCCGAGCGCGGAGGCCGCCTCGCGCAAGGGATTGGGCACCAGCAGCAGCATGTCCTCGGTGGTGCGGACCACGACGGGAATGACGATCACGGCGAGCGCCAGGCAGCCGGCGAAGGCCGAGAACCCGCCCATCGGCACCACGATGGCGCCGTAAATGAACAGGCCGATGATGATCGAGGGCGCGCTGAGCAAGATATCGTTGATGAAGCGGATCACCGAGGTGAGCCGGTCGTTGCGGCCGTACTCGGCCAGATAGGTACCGGCGAGCAGGCCGAGCGGCGCGCCGATGCCGACCCCGATCACGGTCATGATGATCGAGCCGACGATGGCGTTGAGCAGGCCGCCGTCGGTCGATCCCGGCGGCGGGGTGTTCTCGGTGAAGATCTGGAGATTGATCCCGGCGACGCCGTTGTAGAACAGCGTGAACAGGATCAGGCCGAGCCAGGTCACACCGAAGATCGCAGCCCCGAGGCAGAGGAACTTGACGACGATGTCGACGCGGCGGCGGTGCGTGTAAATCGGGTTCATGATCTCAATTCCCCGCCTTCTTTTCCAGCCGCATCAGCATCAGCCGCGCGGCGGCCAGCACGAGGAAGGTCAATACGAACAGCAAGAGGCCGAGCAGGATCAGGCCGGACTGATGCAAGCCGTCGCTCTCGGCGAATTCGCTAGCGATCGCCGCCGAGATCGTGGTGCCTGGCGAAAACACCGAACCGGTGATGCGGAACGCATTGCCGATGATGAAAGTCACCGCCATGGTTTCGCCGAGCGCGCGACCGAGCGCCAGCATGATGCCGCCGATCACCCCGACCCTCGTATAGGGAATCACCACGTTGCGGACGACTTCCCAGGTGGTGCAGCCGACGCCATAGGCGGCTTCCTTCAGCACCGGCGGCACCGTCTTGAACACGTCGACCGAGATCGCGGTGATGAACGGCAGCACCATGATCGCGAGAATAAGCGCCGCGTTGAACAGGCTGAGATAGGACGGCGGGCCGGCGAAAATCGTTCCCAGCACCGGGACGCCGTCGAACAGCCTGATCATGAACGGCTGGAAGCTGTCGGCCATGAACGGGCCGAGCACGAAGAACCCCCACATGCCGTAGATGATCGAGGGAATGCCGGCCAGCAGTTCCACGGCAAGGCCAATCGGGCGGCGCAGCCATTGCGGGCAAAGCTCGGTGAGGAAGACCGCGATGCCGAGGCCGACGGGGATGGCAATCATCATCGCGATGATGGAGGTGACCAGCGTGCCGTAGATCGGCCCGAGCGCGCCCAGCACCGGCGGGTCGTTCGACGGCGCCCATCGAGAAGTGAACAGGAAGGAAAAGCCGTATTCCTTGATCGCCGGCCATGCACCCGCGATCAGCGAGACGATGATGCCGCCGAGGATCAGCAGAACCGAGATCGCGCAGGCCCGGGTGATCCAGTAAAAGGTAACGTCGCCGAACTTGAAGGCGCTGAGCGCCTTGGCGCGATCGTAAGGCCCGGCGGATTCCATCACATCGCTCTGAACGGCCATGTCTGCCACGCCAATCCTCTATACTTATGCTATTATACTTGATCTGTCTCGCACCCCGGGTGCGGTGCAGCACGCGAGCGGTGCGTTGCCGATCCTGGAGCCATCTGGTTGGCTCCGAAAGGGTCCCGGCTGCGGAGCAGCGCAAACAGGGCTGCGCCGCGTCCGGGACACATGAGATATTTCAGCTCAGCTCTTGATGTCGGCCGCCCAGCTCTTCTCGATCAGCTTGACCACGGAGTCCGGCATCGGGATGTAATCGAGTTCCTCGGCCATCTTGTCGCCCTTGGCGAAAGCCCATTTGAAGAACTTGATGGCTTCGCCGGACGCCGCCTTGTCGGCGGGTTCCTTGTACATCAGGATGAAGGTCGCGCCGGTGATCGGCCATGAGGCTTCACCGGGCTGGTCGGTCAGGATCACGAAGTAGTTCTTGGCACTGGCCCAGTCGGCGTTGGCAGCCGCGGCCTGGAATGCCGCAACGGTCGGCAGCACGGTCTTGCCGGCCTTGTTGATGACAGCGCCGTAGGTCAGCTTGTTCTGCCTGGCATAGGCGTATTCGACATAGCCGATCGAATTCTTGGTCTGGCTGACATTGCCGGCGACGCCTTCGTTGCCCTTGGCGCCGACGCCTGTCGGCCACTCGACGGCGGTACCGGAGCCTGCCTTGGCTTTCCACTCGGCGTTGCTCTTCGAGAGATAGTCGGTCCAGAGGAACGTCGTGCCGGAGCCGTCCGAGCGGCGCACCACGGTGATGGCGTCGCCGGGCAGCTTCAGCTTCGGATTGAGCTTGGCAATCGCCGGGTCATTCCAGGTCTTGACCTTGCCGAGATAGATGTCGCCGAGCAATTCGCCGGAGAATACCAGCTCGCCGGGCTTGATGCCTTCGAGGTTGACGACCGGCACCAGGGCGCCCATCGCCTGCGGCCACTGAATCAAACCGTCCTTTTCGAGCTGCTCCGGCTTCAGCGGCATGTCGCTGGCGCCGAAGGTCACGGTCTTGGCCAGGATCTGCTTGATGCCGGCGCCGGAACCGATCGACTGATAGTTCAGGCCGTTGCCGGTCTCCTTCTTGTAAGCGTCGGCCCATTTCGAATAGAGCGGGAATGGGAACGTCGCGCCCGCGCCGGTGATGTCGGCGGCGAATGCCGACGTCGATGCGGCGACCAGGCCGGCAGCGACGATCGCTTTCATGAAATTCATGGCTGTCTCCATCTGGTGAGCGAAGCGCCTGACGCGCCCGACTGCGCTCACGCCGTCCGTTTAGGGGGCGGTACACGTTTGCTTTTACGAAGGTTTCGTGACAGTTGGATGACGGAGACAGGCCATTGAAATCACTTGGATTTAGCCCAGTTCGGTGTCTTCGCCGGGGGAAAAGCGGCGGTAAAGGTGGCGCCCTGTTTCAGCACGCTTTCGATCAGCAGCCGGCCGCGATGGCGGTTAAGAATATGTTTCACCAGCGATAAACCCAGCCCGGTGCCGCCCTGGGCGCGGCTGTCGCCGACATCGACCCGGTAGAACCGCTCGGTCAGCCGCGGCAGGTGTTCCGGCGCGATGCCGGGGCCGAAATCGCGCACCATGACCCGGACTTCCGGCGCGCCTTCGCCAGACAGCGCCTGACTCAGCGAGACCATCACCTTGCCGCCGGACGCGCCGTATTTCAGCGCGTTCTCGATCAGGTTCTCGAACAGCCGCAGCAACTCCTCGCGATCGCCCGCGATCGTCACCGGCGTATCCGGCAGATCGATGTCGATGGCGACCTGGCGTTCGCTCGCCAGCAGCTCCAGCCCGTCCGCGACCTGGCGGATGATGGGGACGAGATCCACCAGCGTGTCGGGGCGGACGTGGGCGGAGAGTTCGACCCGCGACAGCGACAATAGATCGTCGATCAGCCTCGCCATCCGCGTCGCCTGATTGTGCATGATGCCGAGAAAGCGCTCGCGCGCCTTGGCGTCATCTTTGGCCGGCCCCTGCAGCGTGTCGATGAAGCCCGACAGCGCGGCCAGCGGCGTGCGCAACTCATGGCTGGCATTGGCGACGAAATCGGCGCGCATTTCCTCGACCCGGCGCAGCGGCGTCTGATCATGGAACGTCATCAGCATGCATTTGTCGGCGCCGCCGAACAACGTCGGCACCGGCACCGGCGTGATGATCAATTCCATCCAGCGGTCGACCGGCACGTGATCGAGATAGGTCGCGCGCCTGGTTTCGGAGGTGGCGATGGCTTCGCGCAGCGCGGTGATGATCTCGGGCGAGCGCAGCGCGAACTGCGCCAGCTCGTTCTTGCGTAGCGCCGGCGCGAGCTGCGCCGCTGCCGCGTTGAGGTGGAGGACGCGGCCGGCGCGGTCGAGCAGCACGGCGGGATCCGGCATGCCGGCGACCACCGCGCTGACAACAGCGGCTTCGACCGGGTTGACCGCGCGGACGTCTTCGCGCGACGCCACGACATCATGCAATCGCCACGGCACCAGCGCGGCGGCGGCGATGCAGACAAAGGCCGCGGCGGCGCGGAGCAGCGCCAGGTCGCCGAACACGACGAGCACCGCCAAAGCGAGACCCGCGGCCAGCAGGATGATGGCCGAATGCCGCAACCGGTCCGGCCACGGCGAGAAGAAGGAAGAAGTGGACTCGTCTATCGCCATCGCGCCGACTCGCTTCCGGTTCGGGTCCGTATCGTCAGGCGCCGGTGTCCCCGCGCTCACGCACATAGACAGCTTCGTGTTTCGGCGCCGGATCGGGAACTGACGTCTTCAGGCTCAGTCGCTTCAGCCGGGCGCCCAGAATAACTTCCCGAAGCGTCAGCAGGATTACAGATATGACGAACGGCGCAAGGTAATAGAGCACGCGAAACAGCAGCATGCCCGCGAGCAGCTCCTCGCGGTCCATCTGCCACAGCCCCACCAGCATCGCGGCGTCGAATACCCCAAGCCCGCCGGGGGAATGGCTGGCGAAGCCCAAAAGCGTCGCCGAGACGAAAACGACCGCGACCACGACGAAACCGAGATGGGGTTCGTCGGGAACCAGCACGTACATCGCCAGCGCGCAGAAGCTGAGATCGACGATGCCGATCGCGATCTGCAGCAGTGTCAGCGGACCGCCGGGCAGCGTCACCGTCCAGGGCCCGCGGCCGACCCCGCGCGGCTTGATCCAGACCCAGACCACATAGGCCACCAGCCCGAGGAGAATGGCGAACGCGGCCAGCCGGTTCAGCCAGGCCGGCAGTTGATCGATCGACGCGGCGGCTTCCGGATGATAGGCGATGCCGATCCCCAGCACCGCGGCATTGCCGAGCCAGAATGTCAGGCCGGCCAGAAAGCAGATTTTGGCGACGTCGATCGCATTCAGGCCCCACGCGGAATAGATCCGGTAGCGCACGGCGCCGCCGGTAAAGACGCTGGCGCCGACATTGTGCCCGATCGAATACGAGGTGAACGCCGCGAGCGCGTTGACGCGGTAGGGAACGTCGGTACGACCGATCGCGCGAACCGCGAACAGGTCGTAGAATGTCAGGGTGAAATAGCCCGCCGCCACGAACAGCGCCGCCAGCGCGACCTGGCGCGGCTCGGTCCGCTTGATGGCGTCGACGACCTCGCCGGTGTCGATAACGCGCAGCATATGGTAAAGTACGTAGCACGCGATCCCGATGACCGTGATGCTGACCACAACACCTAGCTTGTGCAGGATTTGCTTCTGGCGCAGAAACGA
>JAYSPJ010000475.1:0-6018 GCA_043722155.1 Bradyrhizobium sp. | reverse complement strand
GCCTCGTTCAACTCGCCCAAGCTATGGAATCGCCGATTGCGCAGACGGCCCAGAATCCAGCGTTCCATGATCAGCACACCGACTTCGACTTTGGCCTTGGCAAGCGTCGTCGACTGCAGAGCATGCAGGTACGACCTCCCAAACGGTGCGGATCACACATCCCTTCCATCCGCTCTGCGGTCACGAGATCGAGCTGATCAGCCGGCGCCAATATTGGGGCGAGGACCGGCTGGTCTTCAAGAATCAAAACGGACGGCTTTGCACGATCTCGATCGCGTGGACCGATATCGAACCTGCGGATGAGTTTCGGCGGGTTGCAGCCGGCAGAGCGGCGTTTTGCACGGTTGGTTTGCTGGCGCTGTGCGACGCGCTGGACCGGCTGGCCGAGATCCTGGGGGCCAGCGATGCGTAAAGACAAATACGCCATATATGTAAACGAAAGAATGCCGCGGCATGACGGCATTACTACGTTTAAGCGCCATATATCGTCATTATTGTTATCATGTTGTGCCTGCTCTACGGTTGACACGCAATATATAGAGGCGTATATATATTTACATTTGGTTGAGGCCGGCCATGGCAAAAGCAAGGAAGAGGGATCCAAAGAGCGAAGCGCTGGCGCAAGACGGCGTGCTCAATCCCAATCCCGAAATCGTCCGAGACGAGTTGTTTGCCGGCAATCCGTTCTTCGATGCGAAGGACTTGGTCCAGGTCCGCTACGAGATGGTGCGACGCCATCAGGTCGACGGCGTCGCAATCAGCGAGGCGGCCGCCACGTTCGGCGTCACCAGGCCGACGTTCTACAAGGCCCAGAACGCCCTGCAGACGGCTGGGCTCACTGGACTGCTTCCCGGCCGGCGCGGTCCCAGGGACGGTCACAAGGTCACGGCCGAGGTGATTGCCTTCGTGACCGACCTCAAAGCCGCAAGCCCCGAGTTGACCACGTCGAGATGTCTCGACGCCGTCGAGGCGCGCTTCGGCGTCAAGGTGCACCGGCGCAGCTTGGAGCGGGCGCTGGCGCGCAAAAAAAAACAACGCGATCCGGACTGACTGTCGCGGACGCGGCGCACCACTACGAGACGTTGCGCGCAGCGGTGTTGCGCACCGATCTCACCGCCTGTCCCGGTCTCGGCGTCCTTCGTCGCCGGGGCTTGGCAGCCTGGATCCGCACACTCGGGCCCGAGCTCCATTCCGAGGCGACGCGCTGCGACCATCGACCCGCCGGCACGGCGCCGCAGGCTTCACCGCCCGTAACGAGTGACATCACGCGTCTGATCGCCGGTATCCTCGTCGCCATCGCACTGGAGGGCGTCCATGCCTGAACTCAAGGTCACTCCGGAGCATCTCAAGCGCGGCGCCTATCTTTATATCCGCCAATCGACGCTCCGCCAGGTATCGGAACACGGGGAGAGCACACAGCGCCAGTACGCGTTGCGTGATCGCGCAATTGCTGCGGGCTGGCCGATCGAGCGCATCCATGTCATCGATCGCGATCTCGGAAAGTCCGGAGCCCATGCGGCGGCACGTGACGGCTTCCAGCAACTCGTCAGCGAGGTCGCGCTCGGCAAGGCCGGCATTGTCATGGGCTTGGAGGTGTCGCGCCTCGCACGCAACTCAGCCGACTGGCACCGCCTCATCGAGTTGTGCGCCGTGACGGCAACGCTCATCCTGGACGAAGACGGCATCTACGATCCTGCCGGCTTCAACGATCGCCTCTTGCTCGGACTCAAAGGCACGATGAGCGAGGCCGAGCTGCACATTCTCAAGGCGCGGATGCGTGGTGGTCAGCTCAACAAGGCCCGGCGCGGCGAGCTCGAGATGGGGCCGCCGGTCGGATTGGTTTACCGGACCGACGGAACCATCGGCCTCGATCCCGATGCGCAAGTGCAGAAGGCCATTCGCTTGGTCTTCGAGACCTTCGATCGAACCGGAAGTGCCGTCCAGACAGTTCGCTTCTTCCGCGATCAAGGCCTGATGTTCCCGCGCCGACTGAGGACGGGGCCGAACAAAGGTGACCTGCTGTGGGCGCCGCCGCACCACGCGCGCATCCTGCAGGTTCTGCACAATCCACGTTACGCCGGCGCGTTCGTCTATGGACGCACGCGTACGCGCCGCCGCCCCGATGGCGGTACCAGCGTCATAAAAGTTCCCAGGGCGGAATGGCAGTTCGTCATGCCGGGCACGCATCAGGGCTACATCAACTGGGAATGCTTCGAAGCCAACCAGTGCCGGCTCACCGACAACGCTCGGGCTTTCGGCGCCGAGCGCCGGTCGGGGCCTCCTCGCGAAGGTCCGGCATTGCTCCAAGGTCGCGTGCTGTGCGGCTTGTGCGGTGAGCGCATGGGAGTGCACTACAGTGGGGAACATGGCCACACGGTCCCGACCTATGTCTGTCAGGAGACCGCGCTGCGTCGTGGAGGAAAGATCTGCCAAACGGTTCCCGGCAAAGTCGTCGATGCAGCGGTCGCCAACCTGCTGATCGAGATGATGACTCCCATGACCCTGGCGGTCACCTTGGAGGTTCAGCGTGAACTCGCAGCGCGGGTCGCTGAGACCGACGCAGTGCGCCGCCAGCATGTCGATCGGATGCGCTACGAAGCCGAGCTCGCGCGCCTACGCTACATGTTGGTCGACCCCGCCAACCGCCTCGTCGCGGATACCCTCGAGGCAGAATGGAACGACAAGCTGCGCCGTCATACCGATGCCGTCGAAGATTACGAGCGCCGCAGCAAGCAACATGCCGAAGTACTCGGCGCCGAGGCCCAACGCCGCATCCTCGACCTCGCCGAACAGCTGCCGCGAATCTGGCAAGATCCGCGCGTCGACTCCCGGGAGCGCAAACGCATCGTGCGCCTGCTCATCGACGACGTGACCTTGATCAAGTCGCAGATGATCACCGCCCATGTCCGCCTGTCGGGCGGTGCCCCACGCACTTTGGTTCTCGAACGGCGGCTGCCCATTGCCCAAATACGCAAGTTCAAACCGGAACTCGTCGCGATGGTCGACCAGCTACTCGACCAGTACTGCGACCGGGAGATTGCTGATATCCTGAACCGTGACGGATGGCGCACATGGGACGGTAAGCCGTTCAACTTGAAGAAAGTCGCCTGGGTTCGCGCTGCCTACAAACTCTCGAGCCGGTATGATCGGCTGCGCCGGCGTGGCATGCTCACAACGATTGAGGTCGCTACGACGTTCGGGATCTCCAAAACTGCCGTGCATGAGTGGGGGCGTCAGGGGCTGATTACGAAGTGCTACAACGACAATCTGAATCGTGGCCTGTGGACACTGCCAAAACACCAGACCATCATCAAAGGCTGTGGCGGGCGTGGCGCCAAACCCGCACGGCTCGTCCCCATCACCGCGCCCAAATCAGGACAAGGTGCAGTATGAAACAATTGCCTTGTCCTTTGGCCGCCTCGGCCTCGCCGCCAGGATCGCGGTGCCGTAATGGCCGGCCATCTCGGCATAGGTGCGGTTGATCCCGGGATCGTAGCGATCGGGGTTGGTCACGGCGGCCTTGAGATTATCGCAGACCACGAACTTCGGCACGCCGCCGAGATATCGGAACAGGCTGGCGTGCACGCCGATCCAGTCGGACAGGCTCTCGCTCGGCAGGCCTCGGCGTAGGTGTAGTTCGAGGCTCCCATCGCCGCGACGAACAGCTTCATGGCGCGCACTTCGCCGGTGATGGGATCGAAGACATCGATGGTGTCGCCGGCGAAATCGACGAACACCTTCTCCCCACCGATGTGGGTCTGACGCATGCTCGGCCGCGCACGCTGCTTCCAGGCCTCGAAGGTGGTGCAAAACCAGGTATAGCCAAAGCCGTCCGGATTGGCGGCGCGATACTCTTCCCACAACAGCAGGCGCGTCACGCTGCGGCGGCGCAGCTCCTTCTCGACATAAGCCCAATCCGGTGACGGGCGCCGGTCGCTTTGCGAGGCCGCTGTCGGCGCCACGTAGCCATGCACGACGCCATTGCTCACCCCCAACATCCGCGCGATGACGCGCTCCGTCAGGCCCTGATGCCTCAAACGTAGAACTTCTCTGATCCGGCGCATCGACAATCTCTTGGTAGGCATCAGGCTTCCTCATTGGTTGAATGAGAAATCCGTAGCCCGGTTGAGTTGTCGACCGAAGCGTCCAGCACCGCCAAACGGTGCTCACGATCGCCTGAAATCGCTGCTCACGATCCTCTGAAATCGTTGCCGGATGAGCTGGCCCTGCGTGCCCGCAAATCCAGAATTGTGCTCGATGATCAAGTCGACCAGGTGCTCGCGGTACGCCTTATATTCCAGATAGAAGGCTTTCTCGATTTCCTTTTCCCTGAACCGCTGATCCTTGAGCAGTTTCAGGAGTTCTGGCGGACCGCCAGTTTTCCGAGGTCACGGGCGGCCCTGGATTGGCAGGCGCTGAACCATCTAGGAATCGGGTCTATGTCCGTTGTCGGGGGAAACCCGGAAGGACTATGCTCCGTTTGAGTATTTCGCATTTCCACCCAAGCCGGACATCGGCAGCCACACCTCAATAGAGCCGATGCGTTTCGTTACGCTCGACCATTGCCTGCAGATCTTCCAAAGCATCTGGCATGGCCCCGTGATCTTTCAGAGCCTGTGCATATGTCGGCAAGCCGTCGACGGGCCCCCAGCGGTCCGGCTCCCACATGCCCGACCGGATCATCGCCTTTCCGCAATGAAAGAAGGCCTCTTTTACACGCACGACCAATGCGAGCTGAGGTAGCTTTCCGTCGATTGCCATTTTCGCCAGAAGGTCAGGGTCTCTTGCCAGCGAAGCCATCCCACTCACACGAACAACCTCGCGCCGCTTGGGTATGATGAAGACTATGCCGACACTCGGATTTTCGAGGACATTGAAAAAGGTGTCTGCGCGGTGATTTCCGATCCGGTCGGGTATCGTGAGCGTATGTTCGTCGAGGATCTTTACGAAGCCGGGAGGATCGCCTTTAGGCGAAGAATCCATGAACCCCGCAGCATTGATGCTCAAGATTACGATAAAGGGGCAGCGCTCGATCCAGGCCCTTGTGTGTGCATCAATGTGATTGATTACTTTGGAAACCTGGTTTGGAATATCTGGGCCGAGGATCGCCTTAACCTCGGCAGCGCTCGTGATTGGCACCTGCGGTTGATACATCTCGGTCACCACAAGAATTGGAGAGAACACACTAACAAGTACTTTTTGGCGAGCGGCTATAGTGTGCGTGGCTGACCCTAGCCGGCCGGACGAATGTTCTGGTTGATGCGGAATAGGTTGGTAGGGTCGAATTTCTTCTTGAGCGCGGCCAGTCGCGGATAGTTGTCGCCAAAGCTTGCCTTGATACGCTCCTCACCTTCGTCGTCCATCATGAAGTTGGGATAAGCGCCTTCAAGGTCGAACGGATGGACCGCCGCCCAATAATCTCTCGCCCATTTTTTAAGTTCCTCCGCCTTGCCCGGATCGGGATCAATACCGGCGATCACCATGGACCAGACGGCGTCCCGAGTGTTCCAGGCGGTGTCGCCGCTGGCCTTGCGATGCACGGCACCATCGATCGGGTAGAGGTGCATCAAGGAAAGGCTGCTAGGTAGTTTCGCAGCGTGCTCCAGATGGGCCTGGATCGCCGCGTCGGGCAGCGATTTGACGAAGTCACCTTTCCAATACCATTGCATTCCGGGAGGGTTGAGCGCGTCGAACATGCTCTGCAACGCAGGATAAGGAATTGTGCCAACCCAATCGATGAGCGGCTTCGGTAGGGCGGAGCGGGCAGCATTGACGGCTGCTTCGGCGTTGTCGCCATTGTGCGCGACGAGTAAAACGCACATTTTCTTGTTCCAGTGTTCGGGCGGGAACGGGTCGCCGGGCGGAACTGTTTGAAGGCCGAGAAAAATGTAAAACGCTTCCGGCGCTTTCAATTGAAATTCGCGATACCAACGCATCACCTCCGCGGCATCCGACAGATCGAAAATGATCGGCCCGCCGTGGAGCATTTTTGCTGGATGGGTACGAAACGAGAAGCTC
>JAYSPJ010000474.1:0-2526 GCA_043722155.1 Bradyrhizobium sp. | reverse complement strand
GTCACGATCCTCAAGGCGGAATTCAGCATGACCGAGGATCAGGCGCACAAGGTCATGATCACGGCGCACCGGCGCGGCGTATGCGTCGTCGCCGTCTTCACCAAGGACGTCGCCGAGACCAAGGCGACCCGCGCCACCGACGCCGGCCGCGCCAAGGGCTACCCGCTGCTGTTCACCACGGAGCCGGAGGAATAGTGGGGGGACGGCGGGCTGTTCGCCAATCATGCCGCCGGCGCTTCATCCAGCAGGCCGTAGACGCGCTCGGCCCTGGAAAACCCCGCGATCGGAAACTCGCCGAGATCGTCCCAGCCGCCGGCGCAGATTCCGGCGAATCCCGCCGAAGCCACCACGGTGCGGTTGAGCTTGCCGGCGATCTTTTCCAGCCGTGCCGCCAGATTGACGGCGGGGCCGATGCAGGTGAAGTCGAGCCGGTTGCCGCCGCCGATATTGCCGTACAGAATTCGCCCCACATGCAGCGCCACGCCGAAACGGAAGCGTTCGACGACATCGCCGATCGGATAGTGCATCGCCTCGACGCTGGCGCGGGATTCGCGCGCGGCTTCCAGCACGTGGCTGCACACCTCCCTCATATCGCCGACATACTCGTCGATCGGAAACACCGCGAGCAGCCCGTCGCCCATGAACTTCAGGACTTCACCGCCATGCGCACGGATCGACGACACCTGGCAGTCGAAATAGTTGTTCAGAATATCGACCACGGTTTCGGCCGGCAGCCGGTCCGACAGCGCGGTAAAACCGCGCAGATCCGACAGCCAGATCGCGGCATGCATGGTGTCGGTGTGACCGCGGCGAATCTGGCCGCCCAGAATCCGCGCGCCGGCGCGGTTGCCGACATAGGTGTCGAGCAGCAGCGACGAGGTGCGTTGCAACTGGATGATCTCGATGACCCGCGCCAGCGCCGGCACCAGCGCCCGCAGCGCGGTCAGCTGCCGGTCGGTGAAGCCATCAGGCTGTTTCGTGGTCCAGCTCGATGCGTGGCTCAAACCGTCGGTAAACAGCAGTGGCAACGCGATGTAATCGGTGACGCCTTCGGCGCGCATGTCCTCGATGATCGGAAAGCGCGCGCTGTCGGGGTCGCCGACGCGGCCTCGCACCTCGATTCCCTCGGTGAAGACGATGGAAAGCGGACTGGCCTTGAATTCCGGCGCATCCAGAATATTGAAATCAACCGTGCCCATTTCGACTTCGGCGCCGGGCCGCCAGATGAAATTGCGGCCAAAGATATCCGGATGCAGCGTGCGGACGAAGACACCGACGCGCCACAGCGGCAGGCCCGCCGCCGCCAGCCGTTCGCAGGTTTCAGCCATCATCCGGGTCGGGCTGCCCGCGGACCGCGCGCCGTCGATCAGCCAGTCGGTAATCTTCTGCAGTTCCGGCACATTCATGATCCCTGCATTTGCGGTGCAAGTTTCCCATACGTCAAGGCGATACAAACGCTTTGCGTTTCGGCGTCATCGAGGCAAAGTCCTGACCCGGGACGAAACCGCGGAAGTGAACAATGCTGGATTCCGGACTGGACATATCTGATGAAAACGCCGAGGCGCGGCGCGCGCTGGAGGCGGCGGACCCTGCCACGCTGCTGCTGGCGCTGGTGCAACTGACCGGCGAGCGGCATTGGCTGGAGGCCGCAAAACCCTTTATCCGCGGTCCGATGAGCTATCAGGAATTCATGCCGGAGCCGCTGCGGGCGCAGGTCCGCGACCGGCTCGCCGAGGTGCTGGCGGAGATGGCGCGGACCGGCAAGGCCCCGCTCCGGCAGACCGACGACGCGCTGCTGCGCGAGATGATGGCGGTCGCCGCCGGCGAGCCGGTATCGGACGACTATATCGCGATGATGCGCGAGGACCTGACCGAGGACTCCTTGCCATCGCGCAGCCTGAAATGGCGCAGCGCTCCCGATCCCGCCGCGCTGCGCAGCGCCGAGGTCGTCATCATCGGCGCCGGCATGTCCGGCCTCTATGCGGCGATTCAGCTGCGCGAGGCCGGCATTCCCTTCCTCATTCTGGAAAAGAACGCTGCCGTCGGCGGCACCTGGTATGAAAACACATATCCGGGATGCGGCGTCGATACGCCCAACCACTTCTACTCCTATGCGTTCGAACCCAATCACGACTGGTCACATTTCTTCGCCAAGCGCGACGAGCTCTGGAACTACTTTGAGCGGGTCGCGGACAAATACGATTTGCGCAAGCACATCCGGCTCGGCGTCGAAGTGATTGACGCGCGATATGACGAGGCCGACGCGGTGTGGCGTGTCACCGCGCAAGCCGCCGACGGCACAACGCAACAACTCGTCGCGCGCGTGCTGGTGTCCGCGGTCGGCGTATTGAACCGGCCGAAATTGCCCGACATTGCCGGACTGGAGACCTTCGCCGGGCCCGCATTCCATACCGCGCAATGGGACGCGAATTTCGACTGGCGCGGCAAGCGCGTCGCGATGATCGGCACCGGCGCCTCCGGCCACCAGGTCGGCCCCAGCATCGCGCCCGACGTGGCGCGGCTGAC
>JAYSPJ010000473.1:0-14451 GCA_043722155.1 Bradyrhizobium sp. | reverse complement strand
GCGGATCACCGCGACGCCGCCCGCGAGCTTGGCCAGACGCTCCTGCAGCTTCTCACGGTCGTAGTCCGAGGTGGTTTCCTCGATCTGCGCCTTGATCTGCTGAACGCGGCTCTCGATGTCGGCCTTTTTGCCATGACCGCTGACGATGGTGGTGTTCTCCTTGTCGATCATCACCTTCTTGGCGCGACCGAGCATGGCGAGCGTGACATTTTCCATCTTGATGCCGAGGTCTTCCGAGATCGCTTGACCGCCGGTCAGCACTGCGATGTCTTGCAGCATCGCCTTGCGGCGATCGCCGAAGCCCGGAGCCTTCACAGCGGCAACCTTGAGGCCGCCGCGCAGGCGGTTGACCACGAGGGTGGCGAGAGCTTCGCCTTCGACGTCTTCCGCAATAATCACAAGCGGCTTGCCGCTCTGCACCACGGCTTCCAACAAGGGAAGCAATTCATTCAACTGAGACAGCTTCTTTTCATTGATGAGAATGTAGGCATCTTCCATTTCAACGCGCATCTTGTCAGCGTTGGTGACGAAGTAGGGCGAGATGTAGCCGCGGTCGAACTGCATGCCCTCGACGACCTCAAGTTCGGTCTCAAGGGACTTGGCTTCCTCAACCGTGATGACGCCTTCGTTGCCGACCTTCTTCATGGCATCGGCGAGAAACTTGCCAATTTCCACGTCGCCATTGGAGGAGATGGTGCCGACCTGGGCGATTTCCTCGTTCGAGGTGATCTTCTTGGAGTTTTTGACGAGATCGGCGACCACGGCTTCCACCGCCATGTCGATACCGCGCTTCAGATCCATCGGGTTCATGCCGGCAGCAACCGACTTAGCACCCTCTCTGATGATCGCAGCAGCCAGCACGGTCGCGGTGGTGGTGCCGTCGCCGGCTGCGTCCGCCGACTTCGAGGCCACTTCGCGCACCATCTGGGCGCCCATGTTCTCGAACTTGTCCTCAAGCTCGATTTCCTTGGCGACGGTGACGCCGTCCTTGGTGATGCGGGGCGCGCCGAATGACTTGTCGAGCACGACGTTGCGGCCCTTGGGGCCGAGCGTCACCTTCACCGCATTGTTGAGAATGTCGACGCCGCGCAGCATCTTGTCACGCGCATCAACGCCGAATTTAACTTCTTTACTAGCCATGATGTGTTCCTCGAATGTTGGGGGAGCAGAACGCTTAAGCGGCCTTCTTCTTGGCAGCCGGGAGATCGGTGAGGACGCCCATGATGTCGCTTTCCTTCATGATCAACAGCTCAACACCGTCGAGCTTGACCTCGGTGCCGGACCATTTGCCGAACAGCACGCGGTCGCCGACCTTAAGATCGATCGGGATCAACTTGCCGGCTTCGTCGCGGCCGCCCGGGCCGACAGCGGTGATTTCGCCTTGGGAGGGTTTTTCCTTGGCATTGTCCGGAATGATGATGCCGCCAGCGGTCTTCTCTTCGGCGTCAATGCGCTTGACCACAACGCGGTCGTGAAGCGGACGGAATTTCATGCGATCCTCCCTGGCTTTTAATAATTTATTGATTGGCAGTCGCAATGAGCGAGTGCTAGAATCCGTATATGCCTGTAATGGTGGGACGCAAGGGCTTCGCCAGTTTATTGCGACGTCGGATGGGACATAAAAGCAGGTGTTGAGCCCGCCGGAGATGCGGCTATACCGGCGACATCCGCCGCAAGTATTGCCGCAAGGCGTCGTTCCATCGGTCGCAGATCGAGGAATGCCCCTCAATCTCGCGTTGCCCGGGTGATTGCAGCACAAGGATAAGTGCCAAGGATAGGGTGGAATTTCTATCGGTGACCCAAATGGCAAGGGGCAGGCGGGCGGCAGTTTCTATAGGACATCGACCCGTCGCGAGATCAGGAGCGCACCGCCCGGGCTCCGAAGGCAAAAGTCACACCCTGGAAGCGTGTCGGGTGCGCCAGATTTAGGGTGGGCCGGGGGTGCCGGGACTGTGGCGGCTCTATTTACCCCAACGGAAGCCCGGCAGCGCGAAGCGCCGCGGTATCGGCTTCAACTTGTGCCGTATCGCGGCGATTGAGCTGGGTCCTGAGCCATGCCGCGATCGTGAAATTCGGACGGGCCACCAGCAGTTGCTCCGCGGTTTGTCTGGCCTTCTCGGCCTGGCCTGTCTGCTGATAGACGATCACGAGATCGGTCAGGCCAAATCCGGGATTTCGGGCATGATACGCCTGAAAGGCCGCGATCGCCTGTTCCGGTCGGCCCGACAGGCGGTAAGCGTTGCCGAGGCCGCCCAGATACACCGCAGGAAAGTTCGGAGCGAGCGCGATCGCCTTTTCGCTCAGCGCGACCGCGTCTTCGGGATAGCCCGATGCTGCAAGAATGAAACTGGCGAGCTCGGCCGTATCAGCCGCCCCAGGCGCCAGTTTGACCGCCATTCTGGTCGCCGCAACGGCTTCATCGTGGAGCCCTTGCAACAACAGCACCAGGCCTGAAGCCGTGTAGGCGTCGGCATTGCCGGGATCGATGGCAAGCGCCCGGTCAGCGTAGGCACGAGCCTTGTCGATCGCGGCGTCACGGTCGTCCCACCAACCGAAGCGGGCATCCAGGCTATGCAGGAAGCCCAGCTTGGCATTGAGCGCCGCCGAGGCCGGGTCAAGCGCAAGTGCCTTTTCCCAAAAAAACCGCGCCTGACTGTAAGCTTCTTTGGTGACAGCCTTGCGGTGGTGCGTCATCCCCTGCACCCAGTAGGTCCAGGCCTCGACATTGGTGGTGGTCGTGTAGTGAAGCCGCGCCTGCTCGCCTTCCGTGAGCTTGACCTGCATCTCGGTGGCGAGCACGAGGGTTATCTCGTCTTGGATTGCGAAAATATCGTCCATGGCGCGATCGAAGCGTTCCGCCCACAAATGCGCACCATCTATCGCGTCGATCAACTGCGCCGTGATCCGGATGCGGTTGCCGCTCTTGCGAACGCTGCCCTCGAGAACGTATTGGACGCCAAGTTGCTTCGCCGCCTCTCGGATATCGACTGAACGCCCCTTGTAGACGAAGGAAGAATTGCGCGCGATGACCCGCAGCCCGGCGAGCTTCGACAGCGTGGTGATGATGTCTTCCACGAGGCCATCGCAGAAATGCTCCTGCTCCGGATCGCCACTCATGTTCTGGAACGGCAACACTGCGATAGAGGGCTTATCGGGGATGGGGAGCGCGGGCGCCGATCCAGGTCGGCTGTGTGCGGCAGCACCCTTGGGTCCGCTCAATGCGAATACCTGAACCGGCCGTGCGATGTTCTTAAGCGCGATCTCACCCTTGTCGTCGAATGCGACGTCGATGCGGTCGCGGACCTGATCGTGCACTGCCCGAGAGATCGAAACTCCGCCGGGCGTTGCAATGCCTTCCAGACGTGCGGCGATGTTGACACCGTCACCCATCAGGTCGTCACCCTCAACCATCACGTCGCCGACGTGGACGCCGATACGCAACCGCATCTTCCTGGCTTCGTCCAGCGTGCCCGCGGCTTGTTCCGTTTCTTTCTGGATGGCAATGGCGCAATTCACGGCCTGCACTGCGCTGGCGAACTCCGCCAAGAAGCCGTCGCCCATCACCTTGAACAGCCGGCCGGAGTGTTTGACGATATTTGGCTCGATAACGTCATGTCGGAGCGCGCTCAGGCGGGTCAGCGTGCCGGTCTCGTCGGTGTTGACGAGGCGCGAATAGCCCACAACATCGGCCGCAAGAATCGCTGCGAGGCGGCGGGTTGTCATTCGGGCATGCCCGCTATCCGGTAGGCTTCAGCGAACTTCTCGAAATCCTCGGTGCGATACAGCGTCTTGCTGCGCAGGCCCGATATGCTCTGTGTCGGATCAAGCTGGCGCGCAACCAGCAATGCTCGGTTGGCATCCCCAATACGCCCGGTCATGGCGTAGCAAGCGGCGGCGTAGCGCTGCAGACCTACAAAGTTCGGCCAATGCCGAATTCCTGTCGTCGCGCACTCAAGGCCCTTGTCGTAACGCCCGGCCAGAAAATGCGCACCTGCCAGCCCGAAATAGGCGAGAAATAATCGCGGATCGAGGGGACTCAGACGAATGGCATAATTGAGTTGCCCGATCGCGGCGTCGAGCTCGCCGAGCCACAAATTTGCGTTGCCACACCATAATCGTGCGATGGCGAGATTTGGATCGAGCCTGATGGCATGTTCGAGAATCGGCGCACCTTCCCTAAGATTGCCGACAACAAAGTAGAGACCCGCGCCGGCGTAGGCTAGCAATCGCGCATCGTCGTTCGCCAATCTGAGCAGGCGTCGTGATAGCCGATCGGTTTCCATGACTTCTTCATCGTTCGGCCTGATCCAGACGAAGGCCTTGCCGTTGATATACCAGCCGACAATTGCAGCTTGAGCCAATGCAAAATCCGGATCCAGCTCAACCGCTTTCCTAAAGAAGAGTATCGATTGCTGGTATCCCTCCCTGCTGAATTGATAGAAAAGCGCAAGCCCGCGTAGATAGTAGTCGTAAGCTCCCAGATTCTCCGTGGGCTTCTTTCGCGACAGCGCGATTTCCGCGTCTTCGAGCTTTGGCGATATGGCGCCGACGATGTTGGCTGTGATTTGGTCTTGGAGGTCGAAAATGTCCTCCAGACCGCCGTCAAAGCGATCCGCCCAGAGGTGCGCATTGCTTGCGACCTCGATCAACTGCCCGGTGATGCGAACTTTGTTTCCCGCCTTGCGAACACTACCCTCCAGGACATATCGCACGCCAAGCTCGCGGCCGACTTGCTTGATATCGATCGCCTTGCCCTTGTATGCAAAGCTGGAATTGCGCGCGATAACGAACAGCCATTTGACCCGCGCCAACGCGGTGGTGATGTCCTCCGCCATGCCGTCGGCAAAGTATTCCTGTTCGGGATCGCCGCTCATGTTCTGGAACGGCAGCACCGCTATCGAGGGTTTGTCAGGGAGCGCGAGGGGAGGCGCCGGTTCGATAAGTTTGGCTGGGGACTGCTTCGCACCGGCTAGCGCAAATACCCGCACAGGACGCGCGATGTTCTTAAGCGTGATCTCCCCCTTGTCGTCGAATGCAACATCAACACGGTCGCGGATCTGACGATAAGCGTCGTCAGAAATGCAGACACCGCCCGGCTCGGTTATGCCTTCAAGGCGAGCTGCGATATTGACGCCGTCGCCGAATATATCATTGTCATCGATGATGATATCGCCGACGTGGATGCCGATGCGGAATTCGATCCGGGTATCGGGTAGTCCGTCGGCATTTTGCTCAGCCATGCCGCGCTGGACTTCGATCGCACAGCGCACCGCATCCACCGCGCTGGCAAATTCGACCAGCATGCCGTCGCCGGTGGTCTTGACGATGCGGCCGCGATGCGCGGCGATGGTGGGGTCGACGAGGGTCTTTCTGACCGCCTTGAGCCTGGCAAGCGTCCCTTCCTCGTCTACCCCCATGAGTCGGCTATATCCGGCGACGTCTGCCGCAAGGATCGCCGCGAGACGCCGCTGCACGCGTTCGTGGGTCAAAAAATGCCCTGAAATCTCGTTTTTACCGGAGAGATTACAGCACACCGACAAGTGCCAAGGATAGGGCGGAATTTCTACCGACGACCCAAAAGGCAAAGGATTGGTTGGGTGCCAGTAACCCTAGGACGTCGACTGCTCAACCACCGCTATTGCAAGCGCTATTTGGGTGGAGCAAGGCTCGAAGGGCACAGGTCACACGTTCGAATCGTGCCCGGTGCGCCAGAAAAGCGCGTGCCGGGGGTGCCGGGACTGTGGCGGGCGATGCCTCGAAAAGGAGACCTTGGGTGGATTTCAGCGATGCGCCAGCGTCGAACAGTGGATCACAAGCTGGTAGGTGTTGCGATCGGATGATCGCTCTTTTCCAATTTCACAAGCGGGGGCCTATAGGCGGCCCTCCCGCTCGAGGCAGCGGGATAGATCGTCTACAAGAAGGACCATGCGACCTCAAGACCGCGACAATGCTTGGTGTTACGGTTCTCAACGGCTTGCCTGAGCAGCCCCATGAATTCGCGCCGCTTCATTCGATCACCTCGTCGGCGAGCGCGAGCAGTGTCGCTGGGATTTCGATGCTGAGCGCTTTGGCGGTCTTGAGGTTGATCACTAACTCAAACTTGGTGGATCGCATCACCGGCAGATCGCCCGCTTTTTCGCCTTTGAGGATGCGGCCGACGTATAGGCCGGCTTGCCGATAGGCATCCGAAGTGCTGGGCCCGTAACTCATCAGGCCCCCGGCCAATGTGGCCTCTCTTTGGGAATATATTGCCGGCAGCCGATGGCGAGCCGCCAGCGCGGCAATTCGTTCCCGATTAGAGCCCAGGAACGTGCCGGCGCCGACCAGCAGCCCACCAACCTGGCGTTCGACCAAAGCTGCAACCACCGTGTCGATATCGCGGTCAATGCTGACATCGAGAATGACGAGTTGCCGGCGGATCGCTGCCCCAGCAGCCTGCACGTCCGTTCGCTCCGCCTCGGTGCTGGGGCTGTTCGGATCTACGAGCATGGCAATCGTTGCCGCGCTCGGCACGAGCTGGTGCAGCAGCTCCAGTCGCTTCGCTCCCAGTGCGGCACCGAAAAAGACGACGCCTGTGACGTTGCCACCCGGCCGGTTAAGGCTATCGACGAGGCCCGATTTGACCGGGTCTCCTCCAGTCATGAAGACAATTGGCACTGTGCTAGTTGCGGCCTTCATCGGGATGGCGGCAAGGGTGTCTCCGGCGATCACGGCCACCGGCCGGCGAATCAAATCGGCCACCAGTCCCGGCAATCGATCCAGTTGATTCTCCGCATAACGATATTCGACCGCGACGTTCTGGCCTTCGACAAAACCCTCCTCCTTCAGGCCCTGGCGGAACGCGGTGACGAGGTTCTCGAAAGGTTTGAGCGTCGTGCTGCGGAGGAACCCGATCACCGGCATGGTCGGCTGCTGCGTTTGCGCGGCGAGCGGCCATGCCGTTGCCACGCCGCCAAGAAGTGTGATGAACTCGCGGCGCTTCATTCGATCACCTTGTCGGCCTGAGCAATGGTCACACTCTAATCAGTCGCACGAGTGCATGAAAGGCCGAATGAACCGGGTTACGGCCTCAACAATGCTTGCAAATGAGTTGGTAGGCACCAACTGGAAAAGGCTCCCACAATAGGTTAAGCCCTTTGGCTCGTCAGAACCCGACCATCTATCTCGAAGCAGTTCCGGGCGGAAGGGAGGCTGCATAGGCCGCGAGTGCAAGCATGTTGTCCAGGGTCAGGGATTCTACCACCGGCTTCATTAGTTCGCTGCCGCTTCCGTTTCGCGCCCCATGTTTGAAATCGTAGAGCTGCCGAACGAGGTAGCTGGGGGAGCGGCCAGCGATTCCGGGCACGTCAGCAATTCCCGTTAGGCCCGGGCCGTGACAGACGATGCATTGCGTGGCTGGGCCCGCACTTCCCTTTGCGGCGATATCCTCGCCCAGCTTGATGCTTCCGTTCGGAACGTAAGCGATGAAGCGGGATCGCGCATCGCGGTTCTCGAATTGAATGACGTCTTCGGGCACCTCGATAATGCGGCTGCGGATCGGCTCGCGTTCACCGTTGTTCGCATCGGCCAGGAACCATCCGGCGACATAGGTCTTCGGCACGGTGAAGGTTTCGACAACCTTGATCAGCGCCGACGGCTTTAATGCGGAAAAATACTCGGCGGAAGCTTCCACCTCTGCATCGGAGGCAGCTTTGGCGATGGTAATCATCAATTGCGGGGGCACACGTTCCGGAACAGAAGTCTTGCGGGCGCCATTCTTGAAATCTGCCATCTGTTGCTTGATGTAAGCTACCGAAAGCCCGGCGAGGCCGGCATTTTCGGGGCCGCCGGGGCCATCCGCCCGGTGGCAGAAGCCGCAGGCGAAAACGTCGGGCTTTCTGCCCCGCGCGACGATATCCGGCATTTGCGGATGATCGCTGGGATGCCAGTCTGGGGCGAAGAAACGGTCACGGGTTTGCGGGACGGTATAGGACGCCGCGCTGTTCGGCACATGCCTCGGTTTGCCGTCATCGGCCGGCGGCTTGAAATCCGGCGGATTAACCGGATAGGCCCATGCCGGTGGGCCTTCTTCGCAGCGAGCCTGTTCTCCGGCAACAAATACCGCGCACAAAAATCCCAGCAGGACAAATTTTTGCATCACAATCTCTCAGCCCGCCGCCGATTGAATGACACTTCTGAGTGTCGACTTCGATCGAACGGCTCAGCCACGAGCCGCCGCTTTGCCGGCTGCAGAATAGCGGCATCGGCCGCTGCCAGCCCTAATCCTGGGTGGTCCTCAACGCCAGACGGCAAAGCAGTTTGGCATCGGCGTGCCACGAACCTTGCTAACGTTGGCCGACTCTGTGATCGAAGAGGCCTCACCTGCTGCAGCACGAGTCCGGAAGTGGCACATAGCGTCTTACGCTGCTACGCAGCAATCGGGGCATAGCGTTCCTATACCGTAAATTCGGATAATGAAGCCTGCGCGCGACGCTCGAAGATGACTGCACCCTGGCGCTTAGCAATGTCTGAGGCCACCGCGAATGCGGATCGCGCTTCGGCCTTGTTGTTACGGTCAAGCGCCAACAAGCATCCGCCGCGCAAACGATAAATTTCGGGCAGATACATACCGATTCCTGCTTCGTCGATGCCAGCAATCGCGCGGTCGAGGTGAGCAAGCGCGTCCGATGGTCGACCGGCAGCGAGTAATACCTCCGCCGCGAGCCCCAAGTAATATTGGGGAAGGGGGCCGAAAGCCGTGGCGTTCGCAATCTCGGCATCAATGAGCCGCACAGCTTCGACTGCGCCCCCGCCCGTTGAAGTAGCCCATCCTACAACAATCAGGCTGCTTGCCCGCCACGGCGGCAGGTTGAATTTCTCTGCCAGCGCCGCCGAGCGTTGCGCGGCTTCGAATGCTGCTTCTCGGTCACCTCCAAGCTGGTGACCAACGGCAACACTGTGCAGTCCATGTCCGAGACCATTTGGATGATCCAACTTTTCCGCTAGTTCGGTTGCATGCTTGAAATGCTGGCAAGCCTGTTGTCTTTCCCCCAACAATTGCCAAGAGCTGCCGCAAATAGCATGCGCGCAGACGCAGGGGTCGTGGCCACCAAACGAGTGAGCGAGATGACGATGCAGTTCTATATCGTAGAGCTCAATTGCGTGCCGGCTGCTCTCTCGCGCTGCGTGAACGTTGCCGCCGAAATGAGCCGTCGAAAGTTGGCAATGGTAGGCTTCGAGAAGTAGTTCTCGGTCGTCCGACCGTTGCGCCAGTGCCAGTAATTCGTTGGCACGGCCCCGTGCCAAGGCCGTCTTGCGCCTCAGGTTGGCGTTGACCCAGAGACCCCATTTGGCCTGGAAAGTGGCGTGACCGTCCCCCAGCTGCTCGCCTATTTTACTTGCTTCGGCGTAGGCTTTTTCAGCCTCAACGCTCTGCATGCTGTAGGCAACAACGGACGCCGAACCGAGCTTTAGCCAGAATTGTAGCTGCCTGCGCAATCTCTCTTCTTGCGGCAGAGCTTCGGCCTGTTTGAGACCAGCTTTGAAATGCGCAATTGCTTCCACGTATGCGAAGCGGCTTACAGCCTGATCGCCGGCCTGCATGCGGTAATTGCAAGCCGGTGAGTGGAGGCCAGCCTCGCCGAAATGATAAGCGAGCAAGTCTGGATCGCGGACACTAGTGCCGACACCTTTTTCGAGCGCCTGCGCGATGCGCCCGTGCCATTCGCGACGGCGCGTCAGCAATAAGCTTTCATAAGCGGCGTCGCGCACGAGCGCGTGCTTGAAGACAAAGCTTCGCTCTGAGCTGCGCTCCTCGGGAAATACAATTCCCGAGGCGACGAGCTTCGCGAGCACGTCCTGAAGCTCATCGCCGCTCTTGCCTGAAACTGCTTCTAACAAGGCAAATGAAAACTCCCGTCCGACGACAGCGGCGATCTGGGCCATGTCCCGCGCGCCGCCGAGACGGTCAAGTCGCGCCATCAACGAGTCCTTGAGCGTAGTCGGAACCACAGAACCTTCGCCTGCCGACTCCATCATGCTCCTGGTGAGCTCTTCGACAAACAGCGGAATGCCGTCAGTCTTGGCAATGATCGTGGCGATTGTATCGGTTGAGAGGCCATGGGCCGCCGCGACGCGCGCAACCACCTGCATGCACTCCGCGCGGCCGAGGCGACCAAGAGTGACTAGTGTCGCATGGGGCCTCGCGAGCCACGGCGGAGCCAATTCGGGCCGCGCTGAGATCACGGCAAGCACAGGTAGGCGAACGATCTTATCGGTCAACCGCGTCATCAGCTCGAGGGTCGTGGCGTCAGCCCAGTGTGCGTCTTCGAGAACGACAATTACGGGCTCGCCAGGAGTTGTCCTCGCCAAGATCTCAATGATGAGAGCCAGGGTTGAAGCCTTGCGTTGAGCAGGTGTTTGGGTGCCGTTAGCACTCTGTGTGGACGTCGAGGACAATAGCTCTACCAGAAGGGGCACCGCGGCTTGGTCGTCGATACGTTGTGCGGCCAGCAGGACACGAATTTTCTCAATGCCCGTGTCCTCTGAAGCGTCATGCGAGAGTCCAGCTGCTCGGTTCAAATACTGGATGACAGGGTGCAGCGGACTATCGCTGTGATGCGGTGAGCATTGCAAAGTCACGCGCCTGATAGCGCTGCCCGCAACCTCCTCAAGGAGCGCCTCTAAGACCCGGGACTTACCCATGCCGGCTTCGCCAACCACGGTGACTATCTGGCCTTCACCCTCCCGAGCCAGATGCCAGCGCTCACGGATCAAACCCATTTCATGTGCGCGCCCTACTAACGGCAAGCTGGCCGGGCGAATTGCTGCGAACCGACTTTCGATTACGGCTTCGCCAGACACCCGCCATACTGGCACCAGGCGTGCAAAACCTTTCAGCTCGTGCTCGCCAGCATGAGTCAGATTGAAAAGACCGCCCAAAAGTTTTTGTGTCGACTCGCTGACGATGATGCAATTGGGGCCAGCTATCGCCTGCAGTCTTGCCGCAAGGTTGGGCGTTTCACCCACGATGGTGCGCTCCTGAGACACACCCGTGCCGATGATCTCGCCAACCACGACAAGCCCGGTTGCAATGCCGATCCGGACTTGGACGCGAGACCCGCCGGGTGCCTCAATCGCGCCGGCCTCGGCCAGGACACCAATTGCGGCGCGCACGGCGCGCTCAGCCGCATCCTCGTAAGCATGAGGAAAGCCGAAATACGCCAGCACGCCATCGCCCATAAACTTGGCGACGAAACCGCCGTAACGGCCGATTGCGCCAGCTACAGCGTCTTGATAACGCCGGATTATCGCACCGAGCAGTTCGGGATCGATTGTCCCTGAAAGTGCGGTAGACCCGACCATATCAGCAAACATCACCGTCACTTGCCGGCGCTCGGCGTCGCGTGACTCAGGTTCCTTCGGAACAGGTAGCGATCCAGCAGGCGAGAGCGACTGGGCGGGTGCATCATAGCCGGGACTGGGAGTTGGCATCTGATCGCCGGGCTGTGCAGCGACGGCCTTCATCAAACGCCGTCGGTTACCCAGAGATAGACCCAGTTGGGAGAGGTCGGTGTCATCGAGGTCGCCGAGGACATCTAAATCGATGTCGTTTGCCTCGAGAACATCCGCGTATTGATCCAGATTGATTTGACGCAGCCAGTCGCGAAGATCGCTCATGAAGATGTCCCCAACCACCCGGTGCACATTGGCATAATGAAAGGATGCGGGCGAAAGATATAGAGGCGTCACTGGGCGGCTTAGGCAGGCCATGCGCGTGCTGGAAGTTTGAGAGTGACCCGGACAGTGGCGCAACCGTGCCTGCCCACAGCCGCATACGGAGCCAACTGGTGTAAACTATTGATTTTAAAAGCGAAGCCGAAGCCTGCCTGCCTCCTTCGGAGGGCAACGCTCTATCCAGCTGAGCTACGGGTGCGTGAGGGTTCATTTAGCCGATTGGCCGGGCAGGGGCAACGGCCCTGCCAGGCGGCCTGAGGGCGCTGTGGTCGCCCGTTTCTCCGGGAAAATGGGCTCCGATGTGGCCCGATAGCCTGCCGGGATATCCAAACCCGATCGTCCCGCTGCCGTGGCCAGCTGGCCCATCGAATCCTAAATCGCTCGCCGTAACGGTGGGCCGGCGATACATTGGCGGCCAACCGGAACCGGGTATGGCCAATGGATGGGCTGAGCTCGACATTTGCGTGGGGAAACGTGTCCGAGGACTTCGCGCTGTTCAGAACGCTCAGTTCCGAACAGCGGCGGAAGGCTGTTCGCGCGATGGTCCGCCAGGATCTGGTGCGCGGGCAGATGCTGGTGGCGCAGGGCGAGCCGTCGGATGCCCTGTTCGTGGTGCTGCATGGGGCGCTCGCAGTCCGCAAATCAGGCGATCCCGCGCCGATCGCCGAGCTTCGCGCCGGCGAACTGGTGGGCGAAATCGGTTTCTTCGCCAATGTCCCGCGCACCGCCGATGTGATCGCGATCCGCGACACCAGCGTTCTGGTGCTGACGCGCGCCGCCTATCACGAGCTTGCCGAGCACACCCCGGCCATCGTCGAAGCGGTGCTCGCCGCGCTGGCGCTGCGCTTCGCCCGGGAGACGGCGCGCCTCACCCCGATCCGCGCTTCGCCGAAGGCGCGAACGGTGGCGCTGATCCAGGGCGGATACGAGCCCGTTCCGGAGACCTTCGATCGCCGCTTGCGCGACGGACTCGCCGCGACCGCTGCCGAGATCGTCGATCCCGCCCGCCTCGAGGCCATGTTTCCGGGGCGAGCGCTGGATTCGCCCGAGGTCACCGACTGGCTCAACAGGATCGAGCAGGTCGCGCCGCTGGTGGTTTATCTCGGCGGCCGCGAAGATTCGGCCTGGACGCGCAAGGCCATTCGCCAGGCCGACATGGTCGTGTTCGTCACCCATGGCAAGGCGCCGGTCGCCGGTGTGCTGACGGAGGTCGAGACCTTCGCCTGCAAAATTCATCCCGCTTCGGCGCGCCGTCTCGTTCGCATTCACGAGCGGCGCAGCGGCGAGGTCAGCGGCACCGCGGCCTGGCTCGCTCGCCTGCCATGCTTCATGCATCACCATGTCGCGCTCGAGGATCAGGCCGATATCGACAGCCTGATCCGGTTCATGTCCGGACGCGCGCTCGGATTCGTCGCAGCCGGCGGCGGCGCGTTCGGATCGGCGCATGTCGGTATCTACCGGGCGTTCCGCGAGCGCGGCGTCGTGTTCGATATCTTCGTCGGCACCAGCGTCGGCTCGGCGATGGCGGCGGGTTTTGCCAAAAATCACGAGGCCGATCATCTCGAGCGCGGTACCCACGAGATCTTCGTCAGGAGCCGCAGCTTCCGGCGGCCGACCTGGCCGCGCTACGCCCTGCTGGATCACAAGGCGTTCGATCGCGCGCTCGCCGATCAATACGGTCCCGGCTGCCGGATCGAGGATTGCTGGCGGCCGTTCGCTGCGGTCGCGACCAATCTCTCCACCCATAATCTCGAATTGATCCGGTCGGGGCTGCTCTGGCACGCGGTGCGCGCCTCCAGCGCGATCCCGGGATTATTGCCGCCGTTTTACACGCCGGAGGGGGCGATGCTGGTCGACGGCTGCCTGATCGACAATGTGCCGCTCGCGCAGATGCATCAACTGAAGAGCGGGCCCAATCTGGTGGTACATTTCGGCGATCCCGCGGCCGAAATGTTCGACGTCGATTACGCCGAGCTGCCCGGGCGGTTCGAACTCGCCGTGGCGATGCTGACGCCGTTCCGCAAGAAGCTGCTTCCCTCGGCGCCGAGCGCGGTCAACGTGCTGTGGCGAAGCCTGGTGGCGCATCAGCGCTACGATACGCTGCCGATCGCGCCGCACGATCATGTGATGCGGCCGCCGTGCTCGGCCGATATCGGCGTGACGGAATTCGAACGCCATACCGAGATTTTCGAGGCGTCCTATCTTTGGGCCCGCGAGGCCATCGCGGCGCTGGAGGCGGAGGGCAATGCGGCCATCGCCGCCATCCTCGCCGCCGCCAATCCGGCAACGGCTCGATGACACCCGATGGCCATGCTATCGGCCATGTCCCGGTGTAACCTGGCCTCGCGACCCGAACCCGATCTGATGATGACTGCATGACCACTTCCAACATCGAGCCCTTGGCGCGCGAGATGGCCGAGCGAATCTGCCGCCGCAGCGGCATGGCGGAGGCCGATCTCCCGCGCTGGGTCGATCTGCACTGGCCCTGCGCCGCCGCGATGCTGGAGGCCGGTGTCATGGATGAGAGCGGCGAATGGGTCGAGGACAAGGACGTCCGTTTGGGCCTGGAGGCCTATCGGGAGCGGCTCAAGCGACCGAAATGAAGCCGGCACGGCAGCGCGCAAGACCGGCGTCGTACGCTCAGGCTCCTGAGCCGCCGTCACCGAAGCGTCGCCGGTAGGCATCGATATAGGCCCGCACCGCCGGCTTGAGGTGGTGTCGCGTCAGGCTGATCAG
>JAYSPJ010000472.1:0-10471 GCA_043722155.1 Bradyrhizobium sp. | reverse complement strand
CGGAAAATCCGTCCCCGGCTATCCCTCGCTGGTGGTCGGCCTGATGACCATCGGCGGCGTGCAGCTCATCATGATCGGCATCGTCGGCGAATATATCGGTAAGATTCTGTCGGAGCTGAAGGCGCGTCCGATTTATTTCGTCGCCGAGCACAGTGTGAAGCGGGTCGAGGCTGAAACCGCCGCCAGCATCGGCGAACGGACCGCAGCGGAATGAACGATGCCGCGCCGCCGCGCCGGATCTGGCTCTGCGCCGACGATTACGGTCTCAGCCCCGGCGTGAACCGCGCGATCCGCGACCTGATCGAGCGCGGCCGTCTCAACGCCACCTCGGTGATGGTGGTCGGGCCCGCGATCGGCCGCGACGAAGTCGTTGCGCTCGAAGCCGCCGCCGCCAGCAGTCCGCGTTGCGCCATCGGCCTGCACGTCACCTTGACGGCGCCGTTCAGTCCGCTGACGATGCACTTTCGGCCGATCGACGGCGGCATGTTCCTGCCGTTCCCGAAACTGCTGCGCGCCGGCCTGCTGCGGCGGCTAGATCCCGAGATCGTCCATGCCGAACTGGTGGTGCAACTCGCGGCCTTCGGCGAGCTGTTCGGCCGCGCGCCGGATTTTGTCGACGGCCATCAGCATGCGCAGCTGTTTCCTGGGGTGCGCGACGCGTTTCTGAGGGCGGTGAAGCAAGCCGCACCCGACGCCTGGGTTCGCCAGGGCGGACGCGACCTGCCTTTGGCCCGGCGGCTCGGCCCCCCCAAGGCGCTGGTGCTCGACACCCTCAGCGCGCAGTTTCGCCGCCGCGCCTCGCGCGCCGGTATCGGCTTCAACCCCGGATTCGCCGGCGCCTATGATTTTTCCAGGCAGCCGGATTTCGGCGCGCTGATGCGGCAATTCCTCGATGCCCTGCCGGAGGATGGCCTCATCATGTGTCACCCCGGCTTTGTCGACGAAATCCTCGTCAGCCTCGACCCGCTGACCGTGCAGCGCGAACACGAGCACGCCTTTCTCGGCGGCGAGCATTTCCCGCAACTGCTGGCGGCGAATAAAGTTACATTGGGTTGATATCGGTCAGGAAACCCGCCGGACGCTTTGTCGCATACGGAAATTTAATTCGCCCAGGCACTACTTGCGACACAAACCACCCCTACATCTGCTCCGCGCTTCGACGCAATGGAGAACGGCATGACACCGCAAGAACGCCAACTGGTTGACGATCTTTTCGAGCGGCTCTCGAAGGTGGAGAGCGCGCCGCGCGATCCGGACGCCGCGGCTGCGATCGCGCAAGGCCTGCGCAAGGCGCCCAATGCCCTCTACGCGCTGGTGCAGACCGTGCTGGTTCAGGACGAAGCGCTGAAGCGCGCCCACAGCCGCATCCAGGAACTGGAGGGCGAAGGCGAAGCGCATCAATCCGGGGGCTTCCTCGATTCGATGCGCGAAACCATTTTCGGGCAGGCCCCGCAGCGGGGCTCGGTGCCGAACGTGCGGCCGCCCGAGCTTCCCAACCGCCCGACATGGAACAGCGGCCAGGTCATGCAGCAGGCGCCAAATCCCGGGCAATACAATCAGGCACCGTACGGCCAGCCCCCCTATGGCGCCCAGCAGGCGCCGATGGGCGGAGGCGGCGGCTCGTTTCTGGGCACCGCGGCCGCCGCAGCCGCCGGCGTGGTCGGCGGATCGCTGTTGCTCGGCAGCATCCGTTCGATGATGGGCGGCGGCAACCAGCAGAGCTTCGGCGACAGCGCCGGCCATCGCGGCAGTGTCGAAGACCGGCGGCCGTGGGGCGATCAGTCCGGCGGCGATCTGGCGAAGGAAGCCGGAATCAACGACATCGGTTCGTCGGGACGCCGCGCCGATAATGACGATGGTTCTTCGCGCGCGGGGTTATTCGATACCGCGTCAAACGACGACGATCACGACGACATGGATCCGGATTCGGATGATTTCGGCGACGACGGCGACAGCGATACCGCCTGAGGATTTTCTGCCGGCATCAAAGCAAAACGGCCGCCCCAACCGAGCGGCCGTTTTCGTTTCGAGCCGAGCAACAAGATCAGATGACCACGACCCTGGCGCCGACGTTGACGCGGCCGTAGAGATCGATGACGTCCTCATTGCGCATCCGGAAGCAGCCGGACGAGACGTTGGTGCCGATGGTCCAGGGCTCGTTCGAACCGTGGATGCGGTAGAGCGACGATCCCAGATACATCGCGCGGGCGCCGAGCGGGTTTTGCGGTCCGCCTTCCATGTACCGCGGCAGATCCGGGCGGCGCGCCAGCATTTCCGGCGGCGGCGTCCAGGCCGGCCATTCCTTCTTCGCGGAGACCTGCTTGACGCCCGACCATGTGAATCCGGGGCGGCCGACGCCGATGCCGTAGCGCAACGCCTTGCCGTCGCCCTGAACCAGGAACAGGAACTTGTTGGGCGTATCGACGATAATCGTACCGGGGCTTTCCTTGCCGTGATACTCGACCAACTGCTTCTCGAATTTCGGATCGAACGCGGGACGCGCCGGTTCGCTGACATCTTCCTGGCGGCGCATGGCCTGCTCCGCGCCCATCGGCGGCAACAGCGCGCGCCGAGGTTCGTAGGACGGCTGATAGCCGGGTTGCTGCTGGTTGCGGCCGCCCTGCGAAGGTCCCTCACCGAACAGGAACTCGATGAAGCCGCCGCCCATGCTGGCGCGCTCGGCATAAGCCATTCGCACCGGCGCGACTGGCCGCTGCTCAAGCTGCTCGGCATGGATCACGGTGGGTTCGGCGGACCGACCGGCTTCGATCGCCTCGGCCTGATTGACGCCAACCAGAAAGGACGCGCCGGCAAGCAGCGCAAGAGACATTTTTTTCGACATCGACGTACTCTGTACTGTTCGTCGTGGGAGCGCCTGGATCAGCGCCTTTGCACGCCACCAATTAAAATCAAAACCGCCTCGGTTTGGTAAACGGAATCGCTGTTTCGATTCACCACGCCGCGAATTCCACGCGGTTTTGGGCGGTAGCGTTTATTTTCGATGAACGCAGGCGAGGCATGGTTAACCGTTGGTGTGTGGCGCGAGCCGCACGCCTCGCCGGAAAGTCCCGGCGTGAACCTGACGTTAAATCGCATCTGCCTAAAACGTTACGAGTGCAGTCAGGGAAAATCTCATGCCGGTCAATCGCAGACGTTTTCGTATCGAACAAGCTTTTGTCGGCGACATGCCGATGCCCGCAGCGGCGGACGGCGACGCCGGCCCGATGCATCGCGAGATCATGAACGAACTTCGCGCTATCCGCGCCCAGATGGGCAGCTCCGGCGGCTCCGGCAGCAGCGCGGCAACCGAAACCATCGGCGAGTCGGTCAACCGCGAGGTTGCCGAAGCGCACGCGCTGCTTGAAACCTACCGCGCCCAGATCGAGCAATGCGAGAAGCTCAAGGTCGAACTCGACCTCATTCACGACGCCATCAGCCGTACCAAGCGGGAAATCGCGGTGCTGCACGGCAAGAGTTTCAACGGCGAGGAGATGGCCAAGGTCAACGGCGAGCTCGGTGCCGTGGTCGGGGGCACCGAGGAAGCGACCCAGCAGATCCTGGAAGCCGCCGAGGCGATCGATCAGGCCGCCAGCGCGCTCGGCAAGGTGAATTCGCCGGATCAGCAGAAGATCCTCAGCGAGGAAATCAGCGAACGCGTCGTCTCGATCTTCGAGGCCTGCAATTTCCAGGATCTCACCGGTCAGCGCATCAACAAGGTGATGACGACGATGAAATTCATCGAAAACCACATCACCGTCATGATGGACATCTGGGGCGGCGTCGACGCCATCAAGTCGCATGCACCCCCGATCGTCGACGATCGGGAAGGCGACGCCAAGCTGCTGAACGGGCCGAAGCTGGATGGCGACGCCGGCCATGCGTCGCAGAACGACATCGACGCCTTGTTCGACTGAATCCGGTCTTCCATGGATCGACAAAAAAACGCCGGCCCTGGGGCCGGCGTTTTTCATTTCAGCGATCAATCCGAGGCGGCATTAAGAGCGAACCGACAGATGCCGTCGCGCGGATCAGGCGCGCGGCGCGCAGCGGACGTAGACCATGTTGCCGTAGCGGACCGCCGCATCCTTGTCGACGAAACGGGTGACCAGCACGCGACCGTCGAAGGAGACAATCTCGCGATCCTGTTCGCCGGGGGTCGGCCCGGCCGGACCGATATAATTCTTGCCGCTCGGGCTGCCCTTGAGGCGCAGTTCCTGCGGCGTCGCCTGGTCGGCCAGATGCATGACGACGCCGCCTGAAGCGCCGGCTGTGATCACGTAAGGCTGCTTGCACTGCGAGCGGGCGGCGGCTTCGGTGCGCGCGCGATCATTGGGGTTTTGGTACGAAGCAAGGCCCCAGCGGCCGACGATCTCGTCGGCGCGAATGCTCGCGGGCATATCAGGCGCCACCGCGGGCTCGGGAGGTGCCGAAGGCCCCGATGAGAATGACGGCAGGCTCATGCCGCCGCCGCACGCCCCCAGCAATATCGTCAGCGCCGAAGCGATCCCCAGACTGGCGACCGTCCGCACGCTACATGACCTGACCATGGCATTCCCCCGAACAAATTCGTGGCCGCACCCGTCCCGCAGCCAAGCGTAAAACTCCTGTCGGAGCAATGACGTCCCATTAACTACGCCGCAGCCCCGATATGGTTTCCGGATCATCCTATATCAGCCTCACCAAGGGCTTAACCCCCTTGCTTGACAGGATCGGCCCCAAGCCATATTCCCGGGCACGCAATTAGCACTCTAGGATCACGATTGCTAAGGGTTCGAGGCCCTGCCCCTGGCAGGGCCGAATACGCCCGTCTTCAGAGCCACTTTCGATGGCGAACCAGACCTGAAAACCGAGCCTCCATAAGGAAACGTCATGGCTAAATCCAAATTTCGTCCACTGCATGACCGTGTCGTGGTCAAGCGCATCGACGCCGAAGAAAAGACCAAGGGCGGCATCATCATTCCCGACAGCGCCAGGGAAAAGCCCTCGCAGGGCGAAATCACCGCCGTCGGCCCGGGTGGCCGCGACGAAGCCGGCAAGCTGATCCCGATCGACCTCAAGGTCGGCGACCGCGTGTTGTTCGGCAAATGGTCGGGCACCGAGGTCAAGCTCGATGGCGAGGATCTCCTGATCATAAAGGAGAGCGACATCATGGGCGTGCTCACCTAGGTCCAACCAATACGGCCGCCACGCACTGGTCGTGATGCCGGGCCAAGCCCGGCAATGACGGCAGGGCAGCGCGGCGAACCACCGCATGAATTCAATCAGGAGTGAAAAATGGCTGCCAAGGACGTCAAATTTTCCGGAGACGCGCGCGATCGCATGCTGCGCGGCGTCGATATTCTCGCCAACGCGGTCAAGGTGACGCTCGGCCCCAAGGGCCGCAACGTCGTCATCGAGAAGAGCTTCGGCGCACCGCGCATCACCAAGGACGGCGTCACCGTCGCCAAGGAAATCGAGCTCGAGGACAAGTTCGAAAACATGGGCGCGCAGATGCTGCGCGAAGTCGCCTCCAAGACCAACGACACCGCCGGCGACGGCACCACCACGGCCACCGTGCTGGCGCAGGCGATCGTGCGGGAAGGCGCCAAATCGGTAGCCGCCGGCATGAATCCGATGGACCTGAAGCGCGGCATCGAGATTGCCGTGCATGCCGTGGTCAAGGACCTCGAGAAGCGCGCCAAGCCGGTCGCCTCGTCATCCGAAGTAGCCCAGGTCGGCACCATCTCGTCCAACGGCGACGCCGCGATCGGCAAGATGATCGCGCAGGCGATGCAGAAGGTCGGCAACGAAGGCGTCATCACCGTCGAAGAGAACAAGTCGCTGGAGACCGAAGTCGACATCGTCGAGGGCATGAAATTCGACCGCGGCTATCTGTCGCCCTATTTCATCACCAACGCCGAGAAAATGACCGCCGAGCTCGAGGACGTCTACGTGCTGCTGCACGAAAAGAAGCTGTCCGGCCTGCAGTCGATGCTGCCGGTGCTGGAAGCCGTGGTGCAGTCGGGCCGCCCGCTCCTGATCATCGCCGAAGACGTCGAAGGCGAGGCCCTCGCCACCCTGGTGGTCAACCGCCTGCGCGGCGGCCTCAAGGTCGCCGCCGTCAAGGCGCCCGGCTTCGGCGATCGCCGCAAGGCGATGCTGGAAGACATCGCGATCCTGACCGGCGGTCAGCTGATCTCCGATGAACTCGGCATGAAGCTCGAAAGCGTCACGGTCAACATGCTCGGCCGCGCCGGCAAGGTCGTGATCGACAAGGAAAACACCACGATCGTCAAAGGCGCCGGCAAGAAGAAGGACATCGAGGCCCGCGTCGGTCAGATCAAGGCGCAGATCGAGGAGACCACCTCGGACTACGACCGCGAGAAGCTGCAGGAGCGGCTGGCCAAGCTCGCCGGCGGCGTCGCGGTGATCCGCGTCGGCGGCGCGACCGAAATCGAGGTGAAGGAGAAGAAGGATCGCGTCGAGGACGCCCTCAACGCGACCCGCGCGGCGGTGCAGGAGGGCATCGTGCCGGGCGGCGGCGTGGCGCTGCTGCGCGCCAAAAAGGCGGTCGGCCGTATCCACAACGACAATTCCGACGTCCAGGCCGGTATCAATATCGTGCTGAAGGCGCTGGAAGCTCCGGTCCGCCAGATCGCCGAAAACGCCGGCGTCGAAGGCTCGATCGTGGTCGGCAAGATCCTCGAAAACAAGTCGGAGACCTTCGGCTTCGATGCGCAGACCGAGGAATATGTCGACATGGTCGCCAAGGGCATCATCGACCCGGCCAAGGTGGTGCGCACCGCGCTGCAGGACGCCGCCTCCGTGGCGGCGCTGCTGGTGACGACGGAGGCCATGGTCGCCGAATTGCCAAGGGATGCGGCGCCGCCGATGCCCGGCGGCGGCGGTGGCGGCGGCATGGGTGGAATGGGCGGCATGGGCTTCTAAACCCGCCTGCCTGATCCATCCGTGCGGATATTCCCGCTCGAAAACGAACCCGCCCCCGACAAGGTGGCGGGTTTTTTCGTTCGCGAAATTTTCGGCGGCGCCACTTCCCGCTCCGGCAGCCATGGCCTATATTCGCGGCGAACTGGAGATTTCCCATGGCCGACGTTCCGATCACCGCCAGCCTGCCCGAGGAACTCTACAAGGCGCTGGTCGAGTTGGCCGAGAAGCGCGGCGTCTCCGCCAATACCGTCTTGCAGGATGCGATCACGCGCGAAAAGTATCTGTCCGACAAGGAAGACAGCGGAGCCTCGATCCTGATCGAGGAAAAAGACAAGTCCTTCAAGAAACTGATCCGCAAATAGCTCCATAACAACGGGCCTTGGGGGACGCCGATGACTGACCCTGTGCCGCCTGCTGCCCCTCAGCAGCCCAAAGATCTGTCCACCGTCGGGGCTGCAAATGCGACGAGCGCGACCGCGACGCCCGGGGCCCCCAGCCAACTCGTCGAGAAGAATTATGATCCGACGCTGGATCGCGAAACCATCCGGGGCAACATAGCGCTGGCACTGGTGCTTACCCTGGTCGGAGTTATCGCCATCGTCGTCTTGGCGGGCCTGGTCACGGCTATTGGTTGCTACGCCCCAGCCACCGCCTGCACCCCCGCGACTATCAAACTGGAGACCATCCGCGCGGTGATCGAACTCGTCGTGCCCCCGCTTATCGGCTTGGTTGGAGCCGTGACCGGCTTCTATTTTGGCGAAAAATCGGTCTCGTCCAAGCCAGGCGGGTGATTTCGAGCGAAATAACAATTCGGTCGCGAATCTTGGCGGGTTCTGAGATGGTTGGCTAATCAGCCCGCCCTTATCTGCCGTCGAATTACGAGGTCGTCAGCATGCGATTTTTTATTTGCGCCGCCGTTGCGCTGTTGTCGTCGGCAGCTCTGGTGTCGCCCGGCGACGCGCAAGTGAAAAAGGACACCAAGGCCGCGCCTGGTGCCAGCGAAATCCGGTATTTCACGGCGATCGACGGGTTGATGGACGGCAATGCCGACGTCGTGCTCAAGGAAACCCGCCAGGGCAAGGCCGTCACCGCGGCGGTGCTCGACGTCTGCTATCCCGCCGAGAAGGGAAGCGACCGCAAGGACCGTTTCGTCGCCACCCTCGCGGTCAACGGCCAGACCCTGACCGGCACGACGCAGAGCCTCGGCGACAAACTGCCGGTGACGATCAGACTCGTGCGCAAGCCGACCGGCGACAGCTTCGAATTCCGGGGGCAGATCAGCATCGGCCAGGCCGTGACGGAAGTGACCTCGATGGACAATTCCGACCTCAGCGAAAAGGAATTCCAGGACAACCAGACCACCGATGACGGCATCACGGCCAGCCCGAAGGATTTCACCGAAGTATCGCCGGAATCGGTTGGCGTCCGGGTCAAGCTGGATGCGGCGCTGGATTTCCTGAAAGGTCTGAAAGGGCAGGATCTCGAGGTTTCCCTGAGCAGCCTGAGCGTCTCCTGCGACGCGATGCGCGCCGGCGAGCAGACCATCAACATCAATATCGATCCGGAACGATCCGCCGCGCTTGTTGCGAAAGCCAAATCGTCGCCCGGCGTGGTCGCCGCCGGCTGGACCAGCGGCGTCATGGAGATGGATCGCACGATCCGTTTCGCTGCCGCCGACTGGCGCGACGGCGACCGGCTCAACAGGGACAGACTGGCGGCGGCGATTTCGGGCGTGCTGGCCAAGACGCTGGCGGCGAAAGCGTCGGCGTCGGCATGGGACGCCAATACCGGAAAGCTGAAGATAGTTTTTAAACGGCCGAGCCAGATATTCCCCGCACTCGGCCTCACCGAGACGATCGAGATCACCGCTTTGGTGGCGCCGGACAAGCCCGGTACGACCGACCGGCTGATGCTGTGGATCGGCAGCCCCGCCATTTCGACGGCGGACGAAACATCAGGCCCCAGGCTCAATCTGGCGGACGAGTCCAGCCTCGACGAGGAAGGCGAGTTGAAGGACGACAACGGCTCGGTCGACGCGCTGGCCAGGGAATTCAAGGGCCAGCGCTGGGACGGCGAGAAGAATACCTGGAAATAGCCGGGCTTTTCCGATCCCCGGAGAGCTTCGGAAACGCACCCTGTCCATGCATTCGTGTATTTGACATGCCGCGTCCCAGCGGCAATGAACGGTTCATGCTTGCACGAGAAGCTTCAGGGACTTGATGGCGCGCTGTGACGTAGTGGTGATCGGCGCCGGCCTTGGAGGTTTGACGGCCGGTGCGATCCTGGCGCGCGCCGGACGCAAAGTGCTGGTCATCGAGCGCAGCAACTCGGTGGGCGGCGCAGCGTCGAGCTACAAGTCCGGCGACCTGTTCATCGAAGGCTCGCTGCAGGAAACCAGCGACCCGCAGCACCCTCGCGATCCCAAACACGACGCGCTGACGCGTGCGGGCGTGCTCGACGCGGTCAAGTGGATTCCGGCAGGCTCCCTGTACGAGGCACGCGGCGGGCCGCTTGAGGCGCCGTTCGTGATGCCGGATAATTTCGACGCGGCGCGGCGCGCGCTGTCGGAGCGTTTTCCGCGGGCGCGCGGCGGCATCGATCGATTGCTGGACGAGATGGCGGCCATCGCATCAGCCTCGGGCTCGCTCGCGCAAGACGGCTCGACCTTGATGAACTCGCCCGACTGGCCGCTGTCACTCTCGCAAAAGCTCGACGCCGTGTTCGGCGACGACGAAGCCGTCAAATGCGCGCTCGCCGCCAACCTGTCCTATTTTCACGACGACCCCGCGACGCTGTGGTGGATCCATTTCGCGATGGCGCAGGGCAGCTATCTGCAAAGCGGCGGGCGTTTCGTGCAAGGCGGATCGCAGCGGCTGTCGAGCGCGCTGGCCCGCGCCATCCGCACCGCCGGCGGCGAAGTGCTGCTGCGCCGCGTCGCCACCGGCATTGCGCTCGACGGCGACGGCCGCGCCAGCGCCGTCACCCACACCGCCAAGGATGGCGGCGACAGCCAGACCGTGGAATGCGGGCGCGTGGTCGGCAACGCCGCGCCCGGCGCGCTCGCACCGTTGGTGCCGCAAGCCGCGGCGGACCGGCTGCAAGCAAGTTACGCGAAACGCGCGCCATCGATTTCGCTGTTCGCCATGACGCTCGGCCTTGCAAAGCCGCCACGCGAATTCGGGATATCGGCCTATTCCACGCAATTGCTGCCGCGCCAGCTGCAGCGGCTGTCCGACTTTCCGCAAGGCGCGAGGCTGATGGCCAATGAGCCCGGCGAGCGAATGCCGCCGATGTCGCTGGTCGATTTCGCCGCGATCGATTCCGGAATTCCCTCGCCGCCCTATGTGCTCTCGGTCTACGGACCCGACCGGTTGTCGAATTGGAACAGTTCGGACATGGATGCCTACCGCGAAAAGCGCGGGCGCTGGCAGGACGCGATCGTCCACTATCTGGATTCGCTCTATCCCGGCCTCGCCGACGGCGTGGTCGCGTCGACGTTCAATACCGCGTTGTCGGTCAGGCAGTATCTCAATGCGCCTGACGG
>JAYSPJ010000471.1:0-3313 GCA_043722155.1 Bradyrhizobium sp. | reverse complement strand
CGTTCTCGACTCCGCTCCAAAAGACATTCCGCGTCCAAAAATCCGCGCTGCTCTGTGGCCCATTCCCTAACATCGGCGTCGGAATGCGGGATGAAATGCTCCAAAAGAATTTGGCGCCTTTGAAGAATATCTGCCAGGGAGCCGCGCCAACCACTCGGACGCAAGCGATGGCCGATACCCCGCAGGAACAGTGCCTTGTCAGGTGCAAGCTCCAGCAATCTCAGGAATACCGGCGACCATACCTCCACGCTGTCGCGTTGCGAAACGAATGGTGCAATCGACGACGCCAACCGGGGAAAACGCAAACTTGGGTTGATCATCGCCCACGTTTCAAGGGTTTCGAGGCCGACGGACTCAAGCGGGGATCCTCGGCTCGACCCAACGTCATGGAAATCGTCGAAGTGATTGGCACCCTGGCGATCAGGGAGAAGCTCGTCGAGCGCGATAAATGGCTGCGCCACAAAGATACTCTGCAGGAGATGAGCAGCGTTCGATGGAAACAGCGAATAACTGGCGAACAGGCCTCTGACGCGGCGGCAAACCCGACGAGTCGCTTCTTCGCCTACTGCGCCAGCCAAACAAACCAAGGCGACCTCGCCAAGACAATAATCACGCATACCCGTATCGCTGATTTGGGACGTCTCAAGCAGCGTCTGGCCACATTGAATTAGCGCATCATCGACTTCGACTCCATCTTGTTTATTACCGAGATAACGCATATAGATGATCTCGATAGCCGTAACTGAGCCATTTGGCATAGCCGCAATAGCGTTCAGCAGCTGTGCAAGCACTGGTCCCTGAACGGGCTTTGTCGCGCCGCCCGTTGCTATGACCCGAAAGGACCATGCGTCAGCTACCCCAATTTGGATCGACATATGGAGCCGCTCGACACCGCGCTCCGTCAATCCCGCCCATGATTGAATGCATGGAAAGTGCGGCGCCAAAATCGCATCGCCGATAGCCGCATCCAGTAATTCACCTAACTCTGCGGCGTGCCGCTTCGCCAGCCCGGAAATATAGCCAAACACAAGACTGAATTGGCGCTTTTCATAGGGCTGCTGGGATAGCGACGCCATGATCTGTGACCAAATGGCATTGGCGTCCTGCGTGCCGGCTGCCAACCCTTGCCCAAATTCACAAATGCGTCCCGGCGTCCCTGTTGTCGCTTCATCCAACAACAGCTTAAGAACTTCTGGCATTGTCGCTATCTCAACACCGAGACTCTCAGCTCGGGCCATTGCCGACGAATACGCGGCGCCAGGCTCAGCATCATCGTTCGTACCGTCTGCGATATCGAGCGAACCCCAAGGGTCAGAGAATATGTATGCCCTGGTCATATCGAGAAGGTTCGACGGTTTCAATCGCTGCTCCAAGGCGTTCAAACGGGTCAGGGCATCCGGCTGCATGCCCGCACCATCAAACCGTAGTGCCTTGCGGACGGCAATCCAGCCCTCCGCCCAATGTCTGTCCTTCGAGATTGCCTCTGCGATATCTTCTAAAGGTTTTTGGCAGGTTTCAATGCGCCAAAGGCCGCTAAAAGAGTTTGCCAAGCAAGACCGGAGCTGCGGCGCGATGGTTTCACGGTCTAGCAGGTTGGAAACGAACGTGAGGCTCTCCGAATACCACGCCCAAGCATCGTCATTGGGTTCGGGTCGCCAACCAAAATCGCGCGGCCTTGCACCAAAATCGAAGTTACTCCTTGCGGAGAACGAACGCGTTTCTAACATTGCGTTGAGGCCAACAATCCCGCATTCGCGAACGTTTACATCTTCGGCAAGAAGTAAATCCCGAATGACCGCCCGTCGCTGATGCGGCAGAGCATGTGTGCCTGAGAGATGAAGGTAGAAAAGCTCCCTGAAAGGGGCTAATGCGCTGTCGGAGTTGTAGTTTGTCGGTTCGCCGGTCAAAAATTTTGCCAGCAGAATCGTAGCGCGACTAAACGCCGGTGGCTCGTAAGCGAAAGCCTTCAACAGTCGAATCCAATGTCGTCTGGCCTTATTTGATGTTGCGAGAATGGTTGGCGCAAGCACGCCAGCCAGCGCTTCCTCCATTTTGGCCAAAACGGCATCCGGCGCGACCGAGGCGACGTTACGTAGAATCGCAAGACCGTCATCGTCTAACGACGACAGATCACCGAGGCGCCCTTGCGGGGCGAGCCACCGAGTAATAATTTCCTGAGCATTCTGTTTGTCATGCAGATAACCTAACCTGCGGGACATCGATTTCAGTTGTCGTGGCGAGAGTAACGCAGAAAATGTGTCGAAACGTGTCGGTGTAATCCTGTCGAGAGCCGAGCCTGCCAATCGGTTCGCGATTGCATGGGGGAGAATCGCACACCATTTGCTCCTTGTTTGCAAAACACCGCGCTGCTTCAAATCTGAAACGTGACTATAGAGTTGGTCGGCTGTTTGCTCGGCGAGTGAAGCCAACGCCGCCAGTTCCCCCGTTTTGGATGTGTCCTCGCCGTCGAAAGAGTAAACCAGGGAGCAGATTTCCGCCGCAGTCATGAGCTCGTGGTTGGCTGGGTTACGTTGATGGAAAATTCGTTCAAAAAGGCTTCGATCACTTAGCGTTCCGAGTGTCTCACCCTTGCGGATTGTGTACGCTAACGCTTTAGCGACACGGAAATTCCCATCGCTGAAAGCCGCAATGCGGCGGCGGTCTAACATTGAAACATGAGGACATGATCGCTCAAGCCATTGCTCAATTATTCCTTCGGATGCGGTACCTAAACGAAAAACTTCCGTGCCTTCGGGTTCGTCATCACGTACGTCGTATTCCACGGTGATCAAGCTCACAGAGCTTCCGAAGGCAGAGCAAATCTGGCTGAGGGCCCCATGTGTTTCTGGATTGCAGTTATCTACGATCAGAATTGCGCGTTGATGGCTTCCGACAAATCGCCGCGCCATGTCCCGCGCCGATGGATCAGGTTCATCGGCATTGTCCGTGTAAATCGCCAAAGCGGCAGGCAGCGAATCGCTTCCAACTTTACTATCAAATAGTGCTTCGACGAGGCGAGTTTTGCCCAGCCCAGAAAGGCCAATCAGGCGGACACACTTTCTGGGTTGTTTGAGCAATTGCCGAAGTCGCGATATTCCGTCCAAAATTGGAAGCTTTTTCTGTTCGCGGGATCCCTCATCGGTAATGCAGCCACTGTCATCAATGATGTAGGGCTGACCTGTCGCGCCTCCCTCCGACCAATTGCCGAGCGATTGCCAACCTTTAACAGCGCGCCCAACGCGTTCGAGCACCCAAATTGATATGCCAGTATATTCGCGAACCCAATTGGCGACGCGTTCGCGGTCATAAAATT
>JAYSPJ010000470.1:0-4672 GCA_043722155.1 Bradyrhizobium sp. | reverse complement strand
GCCGCCGCGACTCCACCCTCATCCTGAGGAGCCGCGCGCGCTTCGCGCGGCGTCTCGAAGGATGGGCCGCTTGCGCTGAACAGCATCCTTCGAGGCTCGCAAGGGCTCGCACCTCAGGATGAGGCCGGTGGGTGGGCGATATCTTACGTATTGAACCGGAAATGCATCACGTCGCCGTCGGCGACGACGTATTCCTTGCCTTCCAGCCGCAGCTTGCCGGCGTCGCGGGCGCCGGCTTCGCCGCCGAGCGTGACGTAGTCGTCATAGGCGATGGTTTCGGCGCGAATAAAACCCTTTTCGAAATCGGTGTGAATGACGCCCGCCGCGGCCGGCGCCTTGGTGCCGCGGTGGATGGTCCAGGCCCGCGCTTCCTTCGGCCCCACGGTGAAATAGGTGATGAGGTCGAGCAGCTGGTAGCCGGCGCGGATCAGGCGGTCGAGCCCGGCTTCCTCGAGGCCCAGCGTATCGAGAAACTCGGCGCGTTCCTCGCGCGACAGCGTCGCGATCTCGGATTCGATTTTTGCGGAGATGGCGACGGCGACCGCGCCCTCCTTCTTCGCGTGCTCCATCACCGCCTTCGAAAAATCATTGCCGGTGGCGGCGGCACCCTCCTCGACGTTGCAGACATAGAGCACCGGCTTCGAGGTCAACAGTCCCAGCATGCCGAAGGCGCGCTCTTCCTCGGGTTTTCGCGAAAGAAACCGCGCCGGCTTGCCCTCGCGCAGCAGCACCAGCGCGCGGTTGACGAGGTCGAGCTGTTCCCTGGCGTCCTTGTCGTTGCCTTTTGCCTTCTTGGCGAGGTTGTCGACGCGCTTCTCGAGGCTGTCGAGATCGGCCAGCATCAATTCGGTCTCGATGATCTCGATATCGCTGAGCGGCGCGATCTTGCCCTCGACATGGGTGATGTCGGAATCCTCGAAGCAGCGCACCACATGGGCGATCGCGTCGACCTCGCGGATGGTGGCGAGAAACTGGTTGCCGAGCCCCTCGCCCTGCGAGGCGCCGCGCACCAGGCCCGCGATATCGACGAAGGTCAGCCGGGTCGGAATGATCTGCGCCGACTTGCCGGCCTCGGCGAGCTTGTCGAGCCGGGGATCGGGCACCGCGACTTCGCCGACATTCGGCTCGATGGTGCAGAACGGATAGTTCGCCGCCTGCGCCGCCGCCGTCTCCGTCAGCGCGTTGAACAGCGTCGATTTGCCGACATTGGGCAATCCGACGATACCGCATTTGAATCCCATGGTGTGTCTCGATCCTTCGCGCGACATCGCGGCGCGTGATTTTAGTTTCGGTCGTCATACGCGGGCTTGACCCGCGTATCCATCTTGTTTCGAAGGATGGATCGCCGGATCAAGTCCGGCGATGACGGGCAATGGTTACTTCGCGCCGTCAGCGTCCTTGTCTTCGAAAAATCCCCTGGCCTGCAGCGCCAGATGCACCCTGTTCTGGAACGTCGAATCCTTTTCGGTCGCGAGCAACCCGGCGTTCTCGGCCATCGCCTCGCACAGCGCCACGACCCATGGACGGTCGCTTTTCGCAAAATCCGACAGCACGTGGCCGTGCACCAATTCCTTGATACCGGGATGGCCGATCCCGATCCGCACCCGGCGATACTCGTTGCCGATATGCGCGGAGATCGAGCGCAGGCCGTTGTGGCCGGCAATGCCGCCGCCGACTTTTACGCGCACCTTGCCATCAGGCAGTTCGAGCTCGTCCTGAAACACGGTGATCTCGCCGGCCGCGAGCTTGAAGAAGCCGGCGGCTTCCTGCACCGCGCGACCGGAATCGTTCATGAAGGTCATCGGCTTCAGCAGCACCACCCGTTCGCGATCGAGCGTGCCTTCCGCGGTCTCGCCCTGAAAACGGCGGCGCCATGGTGCGAAACCATGACGCCGCGCAATTTCATCGACCGCCATGAAACCGATGTTGTGCCGGTTATGCGCGTACTTCGCGCCGGGATTGCCGAGACCAACGAACAGTCGCATGACGCGGCATCCCGCGCTCGCTTACTTCTTCTTGTCGCCGGCAGGCTTCGCCGCCGGAGCCTTGCCTGCCGCGGGCGCCTTGGCACCCGCCGCGGGAGCCGCACCGGCCGCGGGAGCCGCCGCGGCGCCGGCCGCAGGAGCCGCACCGGGCGCTGCAGCTGCAGCGCCGCCGGCCGCGGCAGCCGCCGCCGCCTTGATTTCTTCGGCGTAGCCGGACGGCGGCACGATGGTCACCAGCGTGACGTCCTCGCGCGACAGCGACTTCACGCCGGCGGGCAGCTTGACGTCGGACAGATGCAGCGAGTGGCTGATCTCCAGGCTGCTGACATCGGCTTCGATGTATTGCGGAATGTTATCGACCGAGCATTCCAGATCGATCGAGTGGGTGACGATGTTGACGGTGCCGCCGCGCTTCACGCCCGGCGCCGCTTCCGCGTTCTGGATGTGCAGGGGAACGCTGACGCGGATGGTGGCGCCTTCGCCGAGCCGCATGAAATCGACATGCAGCGGAAAATCGCGCACCGGATCGAGATGGAAGTCGCGCGGAATCACGCGATGCTTCTTGCCCTCGAGGTCGATGTCGTAAATCGTGGTGAGGAACCGGCCGGCCTGGATGCGCAGCCGCAGTTCGGTGTCGTCGACCGAGATGGTCACGGGGGGCTGGTTGTTGCCATAGATCACTCCGGGAACTCTCCCGGCGCGACGCTCTGCCCGGGCGGCCCCCTTGCCGCCTGCCGGACGTGCGGTCGCCTTCAATTCCTTGACGGTCGCCATCTGCTTAAGTCCTTGTTTTCTAAAAAGTTAAAGGCCGCATCGCGGCCCCGTTGACCGCCGCAGCAAGCCTCCAGGGGTGCGGGGGCTGCGGACGTGGCGGGGTTCTAGCCCCAAAGGGGCGAAATGACAAGGAAATGCGGGGATTTTTTGTAGGTTTGGGGGGCGGAAGCCCTCTCCGCTCGTCATGGCCGGGCTTGACCCGGCCATCCATCCCTCCGCCAAGACTCTTGTGCAGATTGATGGAAGGACGGGCAACTCGCCACGTGCTCGCAGCCCTAACTTGGGAAGCAGGCTTGAGCGGTGAGAGTGACCGAGGGAGTCCCGAAATACGTCGAAACATACTGGTAGGTGTAACTTGCGTTGACTTGATTTCCGCAACCATTGCCAGGAACGCTCGTGGTGAAGGTAGCTACCGGGACGTCGATTCCGTAGCTTTGTTGAACGGCGAAGAGTTTTATATCGTTGGGAGTCGGACAAGCGACTTTATTGATACTCGCGCATCGGGCAGCCGCCTCCACGCCGTGCTGAAGTCCGAGCTGCGTCCACATCAGCCTTCCACATTCGATAATTCCAAAGATAACCATAAAGAAAATTGGCGCGGTAATTGCGAACTCTACCGCAGTGGTTCCGTCAATGTTGCGGCAGAATCTGTTCGACGTCACTGCACCCTCACGGTCGCTTCAGCGGCTAACGTAAGTCCATTCGCAATCAGTGGGTAGGGTCCAATCGTGTAGTAAACGCCTTGCGCAGATACCTTGACATACATGCCGTAGACCGCGCCCGCCGGACACGTCGAGCCGCAGCTAACGCTGGAAATCCCCGAGCTCGTCGCGCATCCGCAATATTGCGAGGGTGACGGAGAGGCTGCTATGCCTTGCAAGCCCGTAGCGCTTGAGACAATGTTCGAGATTGAGGTCGCATCAAACGGATAGCTCATAGCGTAGCGAGCTCCGGCCTGCGCCGCATTTTGCACTTGCATGTTACGATAAATGCCCATGCCGAGATCTGCAGTGCAGACCACCATCATGATAAGGGTGGGTATGATGATCGCAAATTCGATCGCGGCAACTCCGCGAACGTCGTTACATGCACGACTCAATAGATCTCGAAAGGGACGATGTCCCCGAAATAAGACTAAGTCCAAAAACGATCGCATCGTTTGTTTACTCCACCAGCATGGCTGTAAGCGACCCAATCGGCTTGGTGGCGTAACCACTGCATTCCAACGACATGCTCGTGTTGCCCGACCAGTTCAATGTGTCGGCGACGATCTGGGTGCATCCTGCGGATCCGCTCGACCCGCCTGCATATTCCAAAGCACCTTTGGGCAGGTAGAGAGCTCCTCCGAAGACCTGAGACGCGCCCCCCGTGAGCTTGTAGGAGGTTCCCTGGGGCATTTTGCGATCGCCAAACATAACAATGCCGGCGGTCGCGCCAGTCGTTGGAGCGGTCAGATTGACAATCGCGTTACTGGCGAGCGATGCCGTCGCCCAAGTAGCTTTATTTTGTGAGGTGAAGACGATAGTGACACCGGTGCCTTGTATGGTTGCATTGCCCGCAACGGTAAGATCGCCCCCGTCCATATAATAAATTCCGGGGTCAAGCGTGGCGACCGCGCCGGCAGTCACGAACAATCCTCCGCAATAGACGCCCGGTGACAATCTCGTGCTGGAGTTCAATTTCTTGTTGTTGTAATCACATCCGAAAAACGGCGGAAAGGAAACGTCTGCATATGGATCCCGCGTTGGCGAGACGCCCGTTCTGATGCCACTCGAGGCAGTGATTGCGGCGCTGCCGGATATGCCTCCAACCACTCCAACTGACAGCGCTGAGACGGAGCCAGATCCACCGATGGTGAGCGCAGTGGGGCTCGTTGAATTATCATACAGATTGCAGTTCTTGAGGTTGATTGC
>JAYSPJ010000469.1:0-2315 GCA_043722155.1 Bradyrhizobium sp. | reverse complement strand
AGATTGACCGGGAACGCGTCGAACGACTGGATCATCCGCGCCATGTGCCAGGGGCCGGGCGTGCAGGTGGTGGCAAAGGTGCCGTGCGACGGGCCGGTGCCGCCGCCGAGCATCGAGGTGACGCCGGACATCAGCGCATGCTCGATCTGCTGCGGACAGATGAAATGGATGTGGCTGTCGAACCCGCCGGCGGTGAGGATCTTGCCCTCGCCGGCGATCACGTCGGTGCCGGGGCCGATCACGATGGTGACGCCGGGCTGGATGTCGGGATTGCCCGCCTTGCCGATCGCGCTGATGAAACCTTCCTTGATGGCGACGTCGGCCTTGACGATGCCCCAGTGATCGACGATCAGCGCATTGGTGATGACGGTATCGGCGGCACCCTGCCTGTTGGTGACCTGCGATTGCCCCATGCCGTCGCGGATCACCTTGCCGCCGCCGAATTTTACTTCCTCGCCGTAGACCGTAAAATCCTTTTCCACCTCGATGATGAGATCGGTATCGGCCAGCCGCACCCGGTCGCCGGTTGTGGGCCCGAACATGTCGGCATAGACGGAACGTTTGATCTTGACGCTCATGATTGCGCTCCAGCCGCTTTCGGCATGTTCACAGCTTGCCCTGTATCTCGCCGCGGAAACCGTAGACCACGCGTTTTCCCGCCAGCGCCACCAGTTGCACGTCGCGGGTTTGCCCGGGCTCGAAGCGCACCGCGGTGCCGGCGGCGATATCGAGCCGCATCCCGCGGGCCTTCCTGCGGTCGAATTTCAGCGCCGGGTTGGTCTCGAAGAAATGGTAGTGCGAGCCGACCTGGATCGGACGGTCGCCGGTATTGGCGACGGTCAACGTCACCGTCTTGCGGCCGGCGTTGAGTTCGATCTCGCCGTCCTGGATGAAGAGTTCGCCGGGGATCATGATGCGCCTTTCTCGGTCATTCCGGGGCGCGTCGCAGACGTGAACCCGGAATCTCGCAATTAATTACCTCTGGATTCCGGGTTCGGCGCCTTGCGCCGCCCCGGAATGACGACGTGGGCTCTTCATCGTATCGGCTCATGCACGGTGACGAGCTTGGTCCCGTCGGGAAACGTCGCTTCCACCTGGATGTCGTGGATCATCTCGGCGATCCCGTCCATGCACTGGGAGCGGGTGATGACCTCCGCGCCGGCCTGCATCAGTTCGGCGACGGTTCGGCCGTCGCGCGCGCCCTCGACGATGAAATCGGAGATGATGGCGATGGCCTCCGGATGGTTGAGCTTGACGCCGCGCTCCAGCCGGCGTCGCGCCACCATCGCCGCCATCGAGATCAGCAGCTTGTCCTTTTCACGGGGAGACAGATTCATGCGGGCACTCTGAGTAGTTTGACCTGATCTAGTTGAGCCACAGCCGCGGCAGCGCCGTTGCGGAGGCGCGGCCGAGCACCGCCATCATATCGGCGCGCAGCCGGGCCGCATCTTGGGCACAGAAGCGGGCCATTGCAAACCCATTCCAGCAGGAGATGCCGACCTCGCCGCCGAACGAATTCGACAGTTCGCGAATCCGCTCCACCAGCGCCTCGTCGCCGGGCACGATCAGCGCGGTGCCGATGGCGACGCCGCCGTTGGCGACCGCGGGTCTCGTCAGCCTGGCGTCGATGTCGCCGTCGAGCCGTACGGTTTCGGCGAACACCAGCCGACCGCCGCGGCGCATCCGCCAGCGGTCGACGAATTCGCCATGCAGCATGCGCTCGCCCATCGCGGCGCGGCCGAACACCACGATCTCGCAGAGCAACAACGATGCACCCTCCGCGAGATCGATATCGATCCGCCGCGATACCCGCGCGCGGTCGAACAGGATGGTTTCCTGCGGCAACCAGCTCAGGTGCGCGCCGGCAGCGGCCTTCAGGGTGATGTCGACTTCAGCAGCCGGCCCCTGCGCCCGGTAAATCTTTTCCGCCGCCGCCGTGGTCACCGCGAGGCTGGAGCCTTCGCCGACCGCGATGTCGATGTCGAACCGGTCGCCGCCGGCAATGCCGCCCGCGGTATTGACGAACATCGCCGAGAGACCTTCCGCCTCGGGCGAAGGAAAGCGGACGCGCAAGGAGCCTGATTCATGCAGCCGGCGGCGGCGGGTGACGCCTTCGACCTGGTGCACGTCGAACGTCACCGAGCCCTGAGCCCGGTTGGCCGCGAAGATCGCCGAGGCCGCGCTGGTGGTATCGGTTCGCATCCGCCCCCAAAAGTTTCGCGCGGCCCTGACCAGCCGATTGCAAAGCCAGTCTACAGCGCCATCTGGCGGCTGATTTCAGCAGGGTCCATCGCGCCGCGATCGCAGGCATATTT
>JAYSPJ010000468.1:0-2048 GCA_043722155.1 Bradyrhizobium sp. | reverse complement strand
ATCTCCATCAGCGGCTGGCCCTTGGTGACCCTGGAGCCCGTGGTTACGTCGGCTACCTTCTGGACCCAACTCTCCGATCGCATCGAGATCACCGAGACGCGGCGCTCGTCGAGCTGGATGGTGCCAGGGGCTCGGATCGTCGTCCGGATTAGGCGCGGTGTTGCCGGCTCGGATTTGACACCGGTGCGCTGGATTTTTCCCGGCGAAAGCTTCACCGATCCGTCGTCGCTATCCTCGCCTTCGTAGACGGGGATGTAGTCCATCCCCATCGAATCCTTTTTCGGAACCGGCGAGGTATCCGCCAGCCCCATCGGATTGCGGTAGAACTGGATCTTGCGATCGGAGGCTGCGGCCGCCGTGCGAACCGCGGCCGGTTCATCGTCGAAGCTCAGATCCGCGCCGGCCGGCACGGCGCGATAGTCGCGTCCGTCCGGCGTCTTCCGAGGCGTCAGCGAGTAGAGCGGACGCCCGTCCGGATCCTGATAATAGATCGGATCATCGCTCGTTTGCGCCACCGCCTGCGAGACCAGCGAGGTGTCGTTCGAATGAAGGTGCCCGCGAACACCGATATATCCGCCGCCCGCCGCCGCTATCAAAGCAGCGACGGTGACGCCCGCGAGGACGAAGCGTTTCACTTTTGCGCCGTGATGACGAACTTGCCTTCGACCGAGCCGGTCTCGCCCTGCACCTTGGCGCCGATCGAGAGCAGCCACCTTCCTTCCATCCCGAAGGCCGCCTTGAAGCGGTAGCTGCCGGGTTCGCCACCGGGCTCGCGCACGATCTTGGTGGCCATCTCCGCCATGCCGTCCGGCGCCATGTCGAGACGGGTGGCAAAGATGACGGCGTCGGGCACCGGTTTTCCGGTCTTCTTGTTGACAAGCTGGACCGTGACGATCTTGTCCTTGCCGACCGCGATCGTCGGTTCGGCCAGCTTGAATTCATAATCCTTGATGTCGGCGCGTGCGACGTTAACGGTGCCGATCAATGCGAAGCCGAAGAGCGCGGCCCGCAGGGCGCGCGTAAGATTGAGCCTGTTCATTTCGAAATCCTCTAAAATCATGGTCTTGCCGCAAGGCGCGGCATGCGTTCAGCCCGCGGCGATCGAGCCGCACGGCAGCAAACGACGCCGTGACGCCGTTCAGACCAGTGTTCGAGGCGGATGTTCGGGAGGCGGATGGCCGAGGCCATCGGGCCGGGAATCGTTCAGCCGGAGCACAATGCTGTCCGACGAGGTGGGAAAGGGATGAACGACGGTCACGGTCATGCCCGTGAAGCATTTCGACATGCAGACCGCCATCAGCACGCATTTGCCGCAGTCGACCGGCGCTGGCGCCTTCGACGGACAGCACGGCATATCGCTTGCCATCTCGCCGGATATGGCCGACGGCGACATCTCATCCGCAGCCTGCATCGACGTCGCGGCCATAACTGGCAACAACATCGGACCTAACGCAAGGCCCGCGATCACTAGTGCCGCCAGCATTTGGCGTATGACCAAGACGACTTTCACAGCCCTAAGTTTCTCACAAACTGGCGGCAAAAGGAAGTGGCTCTTTTAACGGTTCAGGAGGCTGCTGTATTGATCGGTATCAAACTGCCGGCAAGCATTTGGTCCCACAGGTTCGTGGGTGCCGTAGTCCCATTCCAGCAGATCAGGATCGGGCTACGCACAATCGCCGAAACCCGCAAATACTACCGTTCGCCGTGCGCGTCGCAACGGGCTGGTGGGCACTTGGACGAAGCTCAAGCGCTGCAGCCGTGTACCCAGCTCTTACACATCTCGCTCGCCCCGATTGGTCAGCGGGATGTCAGCGCGGCCGGTCGCCTGCCTGTTGAGGCTCCATGCGGTCTCGCCATGCAGGACAAGAAAGACCTCCGGAAGGGTTCTGCTCATGTTCACTCGGAGCTCTTGAGCCCTGCTCCATTCGCTCCCCATTTCCAATTGCGACTCTCTGGCATGTCCTCGCCGTATTGCCGGATGTAGCGCTTGTGGTCGATGAGTTTGTCGCGGATAAATTGGGCGAGGTAGGCGGCGCGTGGACCCAAAC
>JAYSPJ010000467.1:0-4142 GCA_043722155.1 Bradyrhizobium sp. | reverse complement strand
TACCCTCCAGCATATAGACCACGTCCTCGGTGGCGACGTTACCGGTGGCGCCGGGCGCATAGGGGCAGCCGCCGAGACCGCCGGCCGCGGAATCGATCACGCAGCAGCCCTCTTCCATTCCCGCATAGAGGTTGGCCAGCGCCTGGCCATAAGTATCGTGAAAATGCATCGCCAGACGGGCCATCGGCACGCTGCCGGCCACCGCGCGCAACAGGTGCTTGGCCTTCACGGGCGTGCCGACGCCGATGGTGTCGCCGAGCGAGACCTCATAGCAGCCGAGCTCCGACAGCGTCCGTGCCACATCGACCACGGCCTGCGGCTTGACCTCGCCGTCGAAGGGGCAGCCGAGCACGCAGGAGATATAGCCGCGCACCCTGATGCCGTCGGCTTTGGCGCGCGCCACCACCGGCTTGAAACGCTCGATCGATTCCGCCACCGTGCAATTGATATTGGCGCGGGAAAAGCCTTCCGAGGCCGAAGCAAACACCGCGATCACCTGGGCTCCAGCGGCGCGCGCGGCCTCATAGCCCTTTTCGTTCGGCACCAGCACGTGGAATTCGCTGCCCGGATGATGATTGACCCCGCGCAGCACGGCATCGGAGTTCGCCATTTGCGGGATCGCCTTCGGTGATACGAAGGCGCCGACCTCGACGGTGCGCAGCCCGGCGCCGATGAGCGCCTCGATGAAGGCGATGCGGTGCTCGACGCTGACCGGCGTTTTCTCGTTCTGCAGGCCGTCGCGGGGGGCGACTTCGACGATGCGGACGGAATCGCTCATGCGGATCTCGTAAGGCTTCTCATGCGGCTGTCGGCTCGACCACGGCGAGTTCGACGCCCTCCCCGACGATATCGCCGACCTTGCATTTTATCGCACTCAGCACGCCCGCGAACGGCGCGCGCAAGGTCTGCTCCATCTTCATCACTTCCAGCGTGAGAATGGGCGCGCCCTTCTCCAGCGTGGCGCCGACTTCCGCCAGCAACGCCACCACGGTGCCCGGCAGGGGCGCCACGATTTTGTCCTCGCCGACCTGCTCTTCGTCGTCGCCGCCGAACGGATCGACCCAATGCAGGTCGAAGCGGCCGTTTCGCGTCCGCAGATAGAGTTCATGACCTTCGATCACGGCGACGACATGGGATTTGATGCCGTGCAGCCTGAGATGGAAGCCGCCGGCGGCTTCGGGCGAAGTTGTGAAAGTCAGTTCCCGTTCGTCGATCGACAGCGTGGGGGGACCGTTGCCGTAGGTCAGGGTGACCTTGTGTTCGGCCCCCGGCCCGTGCCGGAACGTGAACACCCGCCGCCGTCGGCCGACCGGCATCCAGCCCGCGGTTCGCCACGGTGAATGCGCTTCCGCGCCGGCGTGTTTTGCTTCTTCGCCGAGAATGGCCACCACGGCCGCACACAGCTCGAGATCGTGCGGTGCCGGAGCATCCGGGGTCAGGTTCTTCAGTTCGCGTTCGATGAAGCCGGTGTCGATCGTGTTGGCGCGCACCTGCGGATGCGTCACCAGCGCCGACAAAAAGGGAATGTTGCTGACGATGCCGCGAACGTCGGTCTCCTCGAGGCCACGGTTGAGTCGCTCGATCGCGAGGTCGCGGGTCGGCGCCCAGGCAATCACCTTGGCCAGCATGGCGTCGTAGTGCGGCGAGACCGCGTCGCCCGCGCGATAGCCGGCATCGATGCGCAGGCCGTTCTCTTCCGCGGGCGTGCGCCAGGTCCTGATGCGGCCGACCGACGGCATGAAGTTCCTGTGCGGATTCTCGGCATAGACCCGCGCCTCGATGGCATGGCCGTTGAGCGTGATCTGATCCTGCGTCAGCGGCAGCTTTTCGCCGAACGCCACCCGCAACTGCCATTCGACGAGATCGATGCCCGTGATCAGCTCGGTGACGGGATGCTCGACCTGCAGCCGCGTGTTCATCTCGATGAAGAACACGTCCTTGCCGTCGGATACGAACTCGATGGTGCCGGCGCCGACGTAATTGACCGCGGCGGCGGCCTTGCGCGCGGCGGCGCACACCGTCTCGCGCTGGGTCGCATTCAGCGTCGGCGAAGGCGCTTCCTCGATCACCTTCTGATGCCGCCGCTGCAGCGTGCATTCGCGCTCGAACAGCGACAACAGATTGCCGTGGCTGTCGCCGATGATCTGCACCTCGATATGACGCGGATTCTGGACGAATTTTTCGATCAGCATGCGGTCGTCGCCGAACGCAGCCTTGGCCTCGCGCTTGGCGCTGACGATGGAAGCTGCAAGTTCGCCGGCCGAACGCACGATTCGCATCCCGCGGCCGCCGCCGCCGGCGGAAGCCTTGACCAGCACCGGAAAACCGATCTTGTCGGCAGCCGCAGCCAGTGTCGTGTCGTCCTGGGCTTCGCCGTGATAGCCGGGCACCAGCGGCACGCCCGCTTCCTCCATCAGCATTTTCGAGCCCGACTTCGACCCCATCATCCGGATCATGGCGGCGGTCGGGCCGACGAACACCAGTCCGGCGTCGAGGCAGGCCTGCGCGAATTCGGCGCTCTCGGACAAAAATCCGTAGCCGGGATGCACGGCTTCGGCGCCGGTCTTTCGCGCCACTTCGATGACGCGCTCGATATTGAGATAACTGTCGCGCGCCCGCGCCGGTCCGAGCAGGACGGCCTCATCCGCCATGGCGACATGCATGGCCTCGGCGTCGGCCTCGGAATAGACCGCCACCGTGCGCAGGCCCATCGCCCTGGCGGTGCGGATCACGCGGCAGGCGATCTCGCCGCGGTTGGCGATCAGGAGGGTGCGAAATCGCCGGTATTGAGCTTGGCCTTTCATCATCACATCCTGAACAGGCCGAAACGGGTTGACTCAATCGGCGCGTTGGCCGCCGCCGACAGCCCGAGGCCGAGCACCAGCCTGGTATCGGCGGGATCGATCACGCCGTCATCCCAGAGCCGCGCGGTAGCGTAATAGGGGTTGCCCTGGCTTTCGTATTGGGCGCGGATCGGGTTGCGAAACTTGTCTTCCTCCTCGGCCGACCAGGTGTCGCCCTTCGCCTCGATGTTATCGCGCCGAACCTGGCTCAGCACCATCGAGGCCTGTTCGCCGCCCATCACGGAGATGCGGGCGTTCGGCCACATCCAGAGAAAACGCGGACTGTAGGCGCGGCCGCACATGCCGTAATTGCCGGCGCCGTAGGAGCCTCCGATCACGACGGTGAATTTCGGCACGCCGGCAGTGGCCACCGCCGTCACCAGCTTGGCGCCGTCGCGGGCGATGCCGCCGGCTTCGTATTTCTTGCCGACCATGAAGCCGGTGATGTTCTGCAGGAACACCAGCGGGATATTGCGCTGGCAGCACAGTTCGATGAAATGTGCGCCCTTCAACGAACTCTCGCTGAACAGGATGCCGTTGTTGGCGATGATGCCGACCGGATAGCCCCAGATATGGGCGAAGCCGCAAATCAGGGTCTGGCCGTACAGCTTCTTGAATTCGTCGAATTCCGAGCCGTCGACCAGCCGCGCAATGATGTCATGCACGTCGAACGGCTTGCGGCCGTCGGCGGAGACCACGCCGTAGATTTCCTGGGGCGCAAACAGCGGCTCGCGCGGCTCGCGCATGTTCAGCGCGGTGCGGTTGGGCGGCTTCAGCGTGGCGACGATGCGCCGGGCAATGCCGATCGCGTGGCTGTCGTTCTGCGCATAGTGATCGGTGACGCCGGATTGCCGCGAGTGCACATCAGCGCCGCCGAGTTCTTCCGCCGTCACCACTTCGCCGGTCGCGGCCTTAACCAGCGGCGGCCCGCCGAGAAAAATCGTGCCCTGGTTGCGCACGATGATGCTCTCGTCCGACATCGCCGGGACATAGGCGCCACCGGCGGTGCAGGAGCCCATCACGATGGCGATCTGCGGGATGCCCTGCGCCGACATCTGCGCCTGGTTGTAGAAGATGCGGCCGAAATGCCGCTCGTCCGGAAAAATCTCGTCCTGCATCGGCAGGAAGGCGCCGCCGGAATCGACCATGTAGACGCAAGGCAGATTGTTCTGCCGCGCTATATCCTGCGCGCGCAGATGTTTCTTCACCGTCATCGGATAATAGGTGCCGCCCTTGATCGTGGCATCGTTGGCCACGACAACGCATTCGCGCCCCGATATCCGCCCTACCCCGGTGATG
>JAYSPJ010000466.1:0-5395 GCA_043722155.1 Bradyrhizobium sp. | reverse complement strand
GACGATACGGCCGGGCGTGTCGGCGCAACGCGCCACCTTGAAGCCAGCGCTCTCGAACGCGGCCTGCGCCGCCGCGACCGCCGCCGGTTCTGTTTTGGGCAGCGACACCAATTCAATCAGCTGGGTCGGCGCGGCCTCGCCAAGTCGGAAGCGGGCAAATCCAACGAATTTTCGCAGTCCGGACTCAGGTTCGAGGCCGACATGCGCGCCAAGGCATTCAGTTCCGAGCTCGATCGCTACGAAGTCGGCACTCGTCTCGACGTCTGTCCGGCACAGGCCGAACGAATTGCCCGCCAGTACGAGTCCCTCCCCCGTCATCGCGATAGCACCTTCTGGAAAGGAGCGGCTCTCGCCCTCGATCATGAATGTCACGGCCATATCAGGCTCCAAACATCTTGCTGTCGCCATAGCTGTGAAAGCCGCAGCCGCTCTTCTTGCCGAGCCGCCCTGCGGCGATCATGCGCCGCACCAGTGACGGTGTCGCAGCACGCGGTTCGTGGGTTAGGCTATGCATCGCCTCGCACAGCAATTTCTGGGTATCGAGCCCGACCAGGTCGAGAAGCTCGAACGGCCCCATCGGATAACCCATCGCAGTCTTCATCGCGAGGTCGATATCATTCGGTTCGGCGATACCCTTCTCGACGAGGCGGATCGCATCGTTGTGATAAGGGATCAGGAAATAGTTGAGGATGAAGCCCGGCGTATCCTTCGTCTGCACGGGGAGCTGACCGAGCGCTTCACAAAAGTTCCAGGCAGTTTGCCAAGTCGCCTCGCTGGTATTGAGCCCCGGCGACATCTCGACCAGCTTCATCAGCTGCGCCGGCAGGCAGAAGTGCATCCCCACGAAGCGATCGTCCCGGCCCGATCCGCCGGCGATTTCGGTGATCGATATCGTCGAGGTATTGGACGCGAACAGGGTTGGGGAGGGACAAACCGCGTCGAGCCGCGCGAACAAGGCATGCTTGGCGGCAAGATCCTCGTAGATCGCCTCGATCACGATATCGCAGTCGGCCAGATCGCCGATGTCGGTCGTTCCGACCAGGCAGTCCATGATCTCATCGAGCCGCTCGGGCGCCAACTTGCCCCGATCGACGGATTTGGTGAGGAACGCCTGGGTCTGCGCCCGCGCGGCATCGAGCGCCGGCTGGCGGCTGTCGAATACCCGCGTGCGAAATCCCGCGCGGGCGGCAACGATGGCGATTCCGGCACCCATCGTGCCGCAGCCTGCCACTCCGACTGTCCTGATCGTCTGCTGGCTCATCGCGTCATGAAACTCCGGCCAATCAACTGGCGGTGGACCTGGTTGGTCCCCTCCCAGATCTGGGTGATCTTGGCGTCGCGCATCAGCCGCTCGGCGCGGAAATCGCGGCAGTAGCCATAGCCGCCGAGCATCTGGACCGCGTCGGTCGCCATCCGCATCGCCAGGTCGGACGCCCGCATCTTCAAGATCGACGCCTCGATGCCAAACTCCGTCGCCCCGGCATCGATCATCCGCCCGACGCTCCACAGCCAGTTCTCGACGAGCGCAAGCTCGGCGGCGAGATCGGCGAGCATGAACTGGATGCCCTGGAATTCGATGATCCGCTTTCCCGACTGACGACGATCATTGATATAGCCAACGGCGTCTTCGAACGCGGCGCGCGCGATCCCGAGCGCGTGAGCCGCCACGCTTGGCCGGGACCGGTTGAGCGACGCCAGCAGGATCGGCAGTCCGTCCCCCGGCGCGCCGACCAGATTGCCGCGGGGCACGCGGCAGCCGTCGAAGCGGATTGTCGCGGTGCTCGACGCGCGCGTTCCCATCTTGTCCTCGGTGCGCAGCACTTCCAGTCCCGGAGTTCCCTTTTCAAGGACAAGCACCGAAATCGCCCGCTTGGCATCAGTGATCGCGGCCCATTTGCCAAATACCAGGTAGATGTCCGCGACATCGCCGTTGGTGATGAATGTCTTGCCGCCATCGACGACAATCGCGTCGCCATCTTCGCGGAAAGCGGTCTTCATTCCGGTGGCGTCGGAGCCTGCGTCCGGCTCGGTGATGGCAAGCGCGGCCAGCCCGCCCGCCGCGATCCGGGGCAGCAAGCGCGCTTTCTGCTCCTCGCTGGCGAACTCGACCAGCGGCTTTACCGCGTGAAAATTCGTTGCCCAGACGATGCCCGTCGAGGCGCAGGCCTTCGATATTTCGCGCACGCAGGCGAGATAGCAAAGGTAGGACAGGGGCATTCCGCCGTAGGCCTCGGGAATGAACATCATGTTGAGCCCGAGCGCGTTGATATCGCGAACATTGTCCCACGGGAATTCCCCGGTTTGGTCCAGTCCAGCGGCGCGCGACATGATCGCCGACCCGGCAAGCGCACGGACGCTGGTCAGCACCATGCGCTCGTCGTCGGAGAGGCCGATCGCATCATCGAGGCGGGCCAGGACGGTCAATGCGCGATCCCTTGTCCGCCGTCGAGATAGATGGTCTCACCGCTGAGGAAGCGCAAATCCATCGCGAACAGGCCGGCCACCAGCCGGGCGACATCGTCGGCTTCACCCGGCGCCCCGGTCGGTATCCTCTTTTCCAGATAGGCGCGCAGCGGCCCTTCGCGCATCACATCGCGGTTGAGACTGGTGACGATGTATCCCGGCGCCACATCGACCACGGCAATGCGGTCGCGCGCCCACTCCACCGCGAGCACGCGACTGATTGCGCCAATCGCCGCCTTCGAGGCGCAATAGGCCAGGTTACGCTTCACCCCGATCTTGTCGAAGAATGACCCGATGTTGACAATGAGCCCGCCTTCTTCCCGCAAATAGGGATAGGCGCTCTGGCAGCCGATCAGCACCGATGTGGCATTCGCGGAAATCTGCGCGTTCCAGTCTTCTATCGTGAGATCGGCCGAGACAGCTTCGGTATGAAGGCCGGCATTATTAACGAAACCGACCAGCCGTCGCCCGCCGGCCGCTGCCGCAGTCGCCGCCCTTACCGCATCGGCGTCAGTCACGTCGGCGACGAACGGAAGAAGGCGACCGGCGTCGCCATCCCCTGTCCCTTCAGGCATCGCGCCGCTGCGCGACAGGCAGGCGACCAGCATCCCCGCCCGGACCAGGCGCAGCGCAATCGCCGCGCCAATCCCGCGGCTCGCACCAGTGACGATGACAATATCCTCGCGCATCAGCGGGATCCCTGGGCGAGCAGGCTCATGCTGCTGCTTCCGCGGGGCGGCGCCTGATCGGCATCGGTACCAGCCGGCCGGACCCGATCCACGTGCTGAGTTCCCGTTTTAGAATCTTGCCGGTCGGCCCCAGCGGCATCCGGTCGGTCAGGACAAGATATTCGGGCATATCGTATTTCGACAGACCGGCAACGTCCAGATGCGTCAACACGGCTTCGCCGTCGATGGGGCCGCTGACCACCAGGACGAGGCACACGCGCTCGCCGAGCCGCGCATCGGGAACCGCGACCGCAGCCGCCTTGCTCACCGCCGGGTGGCGCAGCGCGAGATCTTCGATCCGTGCGGGGTGAATGTTATGGCCGCCGCGAATGATCATGTCCTTCGATCGGCCGACAATCTCCAGATTGCCGGCCCGGTCGAACCGGCCGAGATCGCCGCTCATAAACCATCCGCCGGCGTTGAACGAACCTTCGGTCGCCATCTGATTGCCGAAATAGCCCAGCATGCGCATTGCGCCCTTGCCGCCAATCTCACCGGTCTCGCCATCACCGGCCTCGGTGTCGCGATCGTCCTGCCGGAAGAGTTTGACCGCATAGGCATCGCACGCCTTGCCGCAGGTGCCGACGATTGCCTCGACCGGATCGGTCCGGCGCGTATATTGGTGCGATCCGTTCTCCGTCATGCCGTAGACGTTTTGCGGCGTGATCCCCTTGCTGAGCAGTGCCTCGGCGGTCGCGCGCGGGATCGGTGCGCCGGCGAGGTAAAAGGTCGCGACCTGGCCCAGCTTGTCGGCACCGCGCAATTCGAGCGCGGCCAGCAGGTCCATGGCGTGCGTGGGTACGCCCATCACATAGGTGGCGCCGGTCTGCTCGATCCAATCGATCGGATCGATACTGGCCGCCGGATCGCTCAACACCAACTCGAAGCCACCGACCAGCGCCTGGGTCAGCGCGACGGTGCCGATATGATGGCTCATCTGACTGAGCGTGAGCAGCACCGTGCCGTGGCCGTGCCCCCAGTCCGCCACCATGGCGCGGGCATTGGCGAGCAGGCTGTTGTCGCTATGCATGACGCCTTTGGGCACCCCCGAGGTCCCCGAGGTGAAGGCGAGATAGACGACCTTGTCAGGGTCCGTCGAGATGGGGCATTGCTCGGTAGGACGATCGGGGAAACTGCGGCAGCCGGCTGGCGGCTCGCTACCCGAGGTCAGGGCGAAGACCGCGCCCATCGATGGCAAAGCTAGGCTCAACGCAAAGATATCGGCGCGATCGGCGCCCGCGCCGTGTCCAACCTCGCCAAACAGAGCGCGGCTCGATACCTGCTCCAGCCAGGTCGCGACTTCTTCGGGCGTATAGGTGGCGTGCAGCGAGGTATTGAAGACGTAGCCGTTTCTCGAACAGGCGAGGAACACGGTTACCGCCTCGACCCGGTTTCGCATGAACACCGAAACCCTGTCTCCCGAAGTCAGACCAGCACCGTGCAGCGCCGCCGCCACCACGTCGGCCTCCGCAACCAGTTCGCGCCAGCTCAGCCTTCGGGCGGGATCACGCAGTGCCGGGGCGTCGCCCCGTTCCGCCGCCCAGCGCGCCGCCAGGCCATAAAGCGTGTCCGCGCGCCACAGTCCGGACTCGTAATAATGACGCGCTTCCGCCGGATCGTGCAGGGTGAGGATGCGCGCCACCGCCCTGCCCTCAGTGCCCGAACTTGTCGGTGTCAGGCTTGCGCCGCTCGGCAAATGCGCCAGACAATTCCTTCGACTCCTGCATGCGCAGGTAGCCTGGAAGCAGCAGGTCATGCGAGATGCGCGACAGCCCGCCGACACCGCCATGGCGGGCGGTAAACGCTGCCTTGATCGCGGCGAGCGCGAAGGACCCACGCTCGGCGATCTCCAGCGCGAATGTCCGCGTCGCACTGGTCAATTCGGCATCGGGGACGACCTTGTTGATCAGGCCGATGGCCTCGGCGTCTTGCGCCGTCATCTTGGGGTTGCGGAACCAGATGTCTTTGGCGCGCTTCTTGCCGACCAGATCTTCGAGATACCATGTCCCATAGCCGGCGTCGAAGCTGCCCATCATCGGCCCAACCTGCCGGAACACGGCGCTTTCCTTGGCGATGGTCACATCGCAGACCATTTGCAGCACATTGCCCCCGCCGACCGCGAAGCCGTTGACGCTCGCCACCACGGGCTTCTGCAACCGGTCGATGCTCTCGTACATCTCGAGCGTGGGCAACACGCCGGCGTA
>JAYSPJ010000465.1:0-10154 GCA_043722155.1 Bradyrhizobium sp. | reverse complement strand
CCAGAAAGAAAGTCACCCACGAGATCGGGCAGGACCTGTCACTGCTCTCGGTCGAGGAGTTGACCGAGCGCATCGCGCTGATGACGTCGGAAATCGAGCGGCTGCAGGCGGCGATGACCAGGAAGCGCGCCTCGAAGGATGCGGCCAACAGTTTTTTCAAGACGTAGAGTGTGGACTCGATCCCTCAACGCTCGCCCCGGACAAGCGAGCGTCAGCGAACGCGATCCGGGATCCATACGCTGCGGCCTCTCGTTGGGGCAGGGTGATCGATACCGTCTCTCGATTGCAAGTATGGGTGGTTATGGGTCCCGGCTCGCGCTTCGCTTGGCCGGGACGACGGGTTGGGAGATGCTCGCCCGCCACTCGGCCAATGGCCGACATGGCAAACGAACCCTGAAGAAAACCCTTCGTTTACGATCGATTAAGCTTTCTCATCTATGACTTGATTGTCCTTGTTTGGACACCGAGTGGCTCCTGTCCACTCTGTTTGACGCCTCCCTGTTATCAACTTCAATGCCGCCGGAAACGGCGGCTCTTTTTTTGGCGTCCGCGGTACCTCACTGGAAACCATAAAAGCGCTTGCGGCTGGACTCTCGTCCGCCGGCGCGTAATGATTTGTTCATCATAAGCCGGCGGCTTTCCAAGCCGGCGGCGTAAACAGTTGCGTGAGGCGTTAACCATGTCAGACCGTTCGCAAGGCGAAACCGCTCTCGTTCAATTCAGCGAGAGGCTGACCAACTCCGCGGCGTTCGGTACCCTGTTCCGCGAAGGCATGGATCTGGTCGAGGAGACCGCCGCCTATCTCGACGGCATCGGCCGCACCGAGGCGAAGGCGCTCGACCGCTCCGTCAGCCTGACTTACGCAACCGAAAGCATGCGGCTGACCACCCGCCTGATGCAACTGGCGTCATGGCTGCTGCTGCACCGCGCGGTCAAGGAAGGCGAGATGACGCTGACCCAGGCCAACCGCGAAAAGACCAAGGTCAAGCTCTCTGCCGCCGACCCCGGCCCGGACGACATCATCGAAAAGCTGCCGCAGCAATTGCAGGAGCTGATCGCCCGCTCGATGGCGCTGCAGACCAAGGTCCGCCGCCTCGATACCACCATCCACGCGCCGGCGGCCGAACACACCTCGATCGGCAATCCGCTGGTGCCGCAGCTCAATCGCCTGAAGGCGGCGTTCGAGCGCCAGAGCGGCTGACGCGCTGATTGTGGTCGCCCAACGAAAAACGCCCCGGCGCGAGCCGGGGCGTTTTGATGTCTGCATCAAACAAGATGCCTCGAAAGGCTCACTCCTTCTTGAGGAAGCCCGAAAATTTCTTCTGGAACCGGGACACGCGGCCGCCGCGATCGAGCATCTGCTGGGCGCCGCCGATCCAGGCCGGGTGCGACTTGGAGTCGATATCGAGGTTCAGCTTGTCGCCGGCCTTGCCCCAGGTGGACCGGGTCTGGTACTCGGTGCCATCGGTCATGACCACCGTAATCATATGATATTCCGGGTGAATTTCGGCTTTCATGGCAGATCCTTCGGCGCGCCGGCGCCTGTCTTTCGGGTTGTGCGGGGACGGATTTGGGCCGCTCTATAACGCAGCGAAGCCCTCAAAACAAGCCAAGGTTCGGCCCGGACGCGCAGGATTCCGCATTAGTATCCTACCGGATTTGCCAGCGCCGGCGGGGGGCCCTATCTGGTGGCTGGCAAAGCGATTGGTCCGGATCTCATGAGCGCAGTGGAACGGCTTGAAGAGCGGCGTGGCGAGACGCCGCCGCAGCGCGATTTGGTGGCCGGCGAGGCGTTCGCCATCGAGGCGGAGCTGACGGAACTGCCGGCCAAGAGCCGTGCGCGGCTGCGCCCGCTGCTGGCGCTGGCGCCCTATGTGGCGCGCTACCGCGGCCGCGCCATTCTCGCCTTCATTGCGCTGACCATCGCGGCGATCACGACCCTGCTGGTGCCGATCGCGGTACGGCGGATGATCGACTTCGGCTTCACGCCCGAAGGCATCGCCATGATCAATTCCTATTTCAGCGTGATGATCGCGGTGGTCGCGGTGCTGGCCGGCGCCAGTGCAGCGCGGTTCTATCTGGTCATGACCATCGGCGAGCGCATCGTCGCCGATCTCAGGCGCGACGTGTTCGCCCATCTGATCTCGCTGTCGCCGGCGTTCTTCGATTCCGCGCGCAGCGGCGAACTGATCTCGCGGCTGACCGCCGACACCACCCAGATCAAGTCGGCGGTCGGCGCGTCGGTATCGATCGCGCTGCGCAACCTGATGCTGTTCATCGGCGCCACCGCAATGATGGTGATCACCAGCCCCCGGCTTTCGGGCTTCGTGCTGCTGGCGATCCCGGTGATCGTGATTCCGCTGGTGGCGTTCGGGCGCTGGGTGCGGCGACTGTCGCGCAACGCCCAGGACACGCTGGCGGAGGCGACCGCGTACGCGTCCGAACTGGTCGGCGCGATTCGCACCGTGCAGGCCTATACCAGCGAGCGGCTGGCCAATGCGCGGTTCGGCGGCAACGTCGAACAGGCCTATGAAGCGGCGCGCAGTTCGACGCGGGCGCGGGCGGTTCTCACCGCGGTCATCATCTTCATCGTGTTTTCCAGCGTGGTGGCGATCCTGTGGGTCGGATCGAACGACGTGCTGACCGGCTCGATCAGCCCCGGCCGGCTCGGCCAGTTCGTGCTGTACGCGACGTTCGCCGCCGCCGGGCTCGGCCAGCTCAGCGAGGTCTGGGGCGAGCTGTCGGCGGCGTCAGGCGCCTCGGAACGGCTGTTCGAAATTCTACGCGTCAAGTCGCAGGTCGCAGCACCGGCATCGCCGCGCGCGATGCCGGCGCCGGCGCGGGGCGACGTCGGTTTCGACGATGTCAGCTTCGCCTATCCGACCCGGCCGGATGCGCTGGCGGTCGACGGCGTTTCGCTCACGGTGCGTGCCGGCGAGAAGGTCGCGATCGTCGGCCCGTCGGGCGCGGGCAAGAGCACGCTGTTCCACCTGCTGTTGCGGTTCTACGATCCGGCTTCCGGCGCCATCTCCTTCGATGGCGTGCCGATCAAGGCGGCCGATCCGCGCGAGTTACGCGCCCGCATTGCGCTGGTGCCGCAGGAGTCCGTGGTGTTCGCAGCCTCCGCGCGCGACAACATCCGCTTCGGCCGGCCCGACGCGTCCGATGCGGAAGTCGAGCACGCCGCCGACCTCGCCCACGCCAGCGAATTCATCCGCCGGCTGCCCGGCGGCTTCGAGGCGCAGCTCGGCGAACGTGGTGTGACGCTGTCGGGCGGCCAGCGCCAGCGCATCGCGATTGCGCGCGCGATCCTTCGCGATGCGCCGCTGTTGCTGCTCGACGAAGCGACGTCGTCGCTCGATGCGGAGAGCGAGACGCTGGTGCAGACCGCGCTGGAGGAATTGATGCGCCACCGCACCACGCTGGTGATCGCGCATCGGTTGGCCACCGTGCTGTCGTGCGACCGGATCATGGTGATGGACCAGGGCCGTATCGTCGAACAGGGCACCCACGCCTCGCTGGTCGCCGCGGGCGGGCTCTATGCAAGGTTGGCGCGGCTGCAGTTCGAAGGGGTATGATACTCCGCCGAGCGCGTTCCCTCGCTACGCTCCTCGCAATGACGGGATGCTACGCCTTCCACGCCATCTTCAACACGCGCCTTTTCGATGCGGGATTCACGTCCTCGCCGTCATGCGCAAACCCGCTGCGCTCGTAGAAGCGAATCGCCCTGGCATTGTCGGCATTGACCTTCAATGTGACGCCATCGGGTGATCGTCGCTTCGCTTCATCGACCAGTCTGGTGGCGAGTGGTGAACCCCAGTGATCGGGGGCAACCACCAACTGGTCGAGATAGCTTGACGAATCGATGGTGACGAACCCGACCAGCACACCAGCCTGTTCAGCCACAATGATCGCCGCTTTCGGCACCAGCTCGTTGCGCCAGCGCTCGCGCCACCAGGTGACGCGCGCGTCGAAATCGATCGAAGGATAGGCGAGCTTCCAGGTCTCGAGCCACAGCGCGATCGCGGCGTCCTCGTCCTCGGCGCGATAGGGGCGCAGGTGAAACGCGGCGTTCATTCAAGCACAGCCGTCATGCCCGGCAATGACGATGTGTTTTCTGGAGGCTGCCACACTACCGTTCCGTCAGCTTCAGCTCGATGCGGCGGTTGCGCTTGTAGGCCTCTTCGGTGGTGGCGGTGTCGAGCGGCTGGAATTCCGCAAAGCCGGCCGCGACCAGCCGCTGCGCCGGCACGCCGAGCGAGACCAGAAACAGCACCACCGAAATCGCGCGCGCCGACGACAATTCCCAGTTCGACTTGAACACCGGGCTGTTCAGGATCGGCCGCACGTCGGTGTGGCCGTCGACCCGCAGCACCCAGGCGATCTCGGCGGGAATCTGCTTGTCGAGTTCGGTCAGCGCGCTCGCCAGTTTTTCCAGTTCGGCGCGGCCTTCGGGCAGCAGCAGCGCCTGTCCGGTGTCAAAGAAGACTTCCGACTGAAACACAAAGCGGTCGCCGACAATGCGGATGTCCGGCCGGTTGCCGAGAATCGCGCGCAGGCGGCCGAAGAATTCCGAGCGGTAGCGCGACAGTTCCTGCACCCGCTGCGCCAGCGCGACGTTCAGCCGCTGCCCGAGATCGGCGATCCGCCCTTGCGATTCCTTGTCGCGCTTCTCCGAGGCATCGAGCGCTTCCTCCAGCGCCGCCAGCTGACGGCGCAGCGCACTGATCTGCTGGTTCAGCAACTCGATCTGCGCCAGCGCCCGCGACGTGACCTGTTTTTCGGAATCCAGCGCCTTGTTGAGTTCGCTGGCGCGGCCGGCGGCGTCGCCGCCGGCGCCGGCGAGACCGTCATAGAGGCCCTTGACGCGGTCGCGTTCGGCTTCCGCCGACGCCAGCCCGGCGCGCAGCTGCGACAGCTGGTCGTCGAGATTGAGTTTGCCGAGCTTTTCCAGCGACAAGAGGTCGTTGAGTTGCGCCAGCTTGGCGTTGAGCTGCTCCAGCGCCTTGTCCTTGCCGGTGACCTCCTGCGACAGGAAGAACTGCACCACCAAAAACACCGACAGCAGGAACACGATCGAGAGCACCAATGTCGACAGCGCGTCGACGAAGCCCGGCCAGTAGTTGAATCCGGATTCGTTGCGGCGTGCACGGGCGAGGGCCATCAGGGGTTTCTCCGCGACACGATCTGATTGGGGTGTGCGTCCACCTCTCCCATCGGGAGAGGTCGGCGCGCAGCGCCGGGTGAGGGGTTGCGGGCTAACGACAGACCTGAACCCCTCACCCGGATCGCATGGGCGATCCGACCTCTCCCGACGGGAGAGGTAAGGAAGCATCCGTCGTGCGCCTTCGACACCGACATCAATGGCCTGTTTCAATTCTTCTCGGGCTGGCGGGCGATCCGCTCGAGCAGTTTCTTGATCTCGCGGTTCTGCTCGCCCTGGCCGTCGGCCCATTCGCGGATCATCTGCTGCTCGGTCCGCATATGTGTGACCAGGCCCTGAATGGCTTCGGCGAGGTTGGCCATCGCCGCCGTGGTGCCGCGGCTCGCGCCGCCCTCTTCGAGGGTTAACCGCAACCGCTCGACGGCGGCCTGAAGCTCGCCGCTCGGCCCACCCGCGCCATCGCGGGTGTATTCCCGCACCGTGGAGGCCAGCCAGTCTTCGAGGTCGGTATAGAAGCGGTTTTGCGCCTGGCTCGATTGCAGATCGAGGAAGCCCAGGATCAGCGAACCGGCGAGGCCGAACAGCGACGACGAAAACGAAATGCCCATGCCGCCGAGCGGCGCGGCCAGACCCTCCTTGAGGGTGTCGAACAGCGAGCCGGCGTCGCCGCCCACCTTCAGCCCCTCGATCACCTTGCCGACCGAGCCGACGGTCTCGATCAGGCCCCAGAAGGTGCCGAGCAGCCCGAGGAATACCAACAGGCCGGTCATGTAGCGGGAGATGTCGCGGGCCTCGTCGAGCCTTGTGGCGATCGAATCCAGGAGATGCCGCATGGTCTGCTGCGAGATCGTCATTCGCCCGGTGCGCTCGCCGCCAAGGATCGCCGCCATCGGCGCCAGCAATGTGGGGTGCCGCTCGACCGCGAGGCCGGGATCGGAAATCCGGAAATTGTTGACCCAGGCGACCTCCGGGTAGAGCCGGATCACCTGGCGGAACGACAGGATAATGCCGATCAACAGCACCGCCCCGATCAGCGCGTTGAGGCCCGGATTGGCGAAAAACGCCGCCATGATCTGCTTGTAGAGCACCACCAGCAGCAGCCCGCACAGCACCAGGAACACCAGCATCCGCACCAGGAAGATCCGGGGCGAAGACAGTTTGTTCAGTTCGATCTCCATCGCGGAGCGGGAAGAGGGTCCTGAAGGCATTTTTCGGTGTCATCCGTTGCGAGGAACCGCTTTGGTGCCTGAATATGGCACAGCGGGACCGGGAAAAAAGCTCAGATACGCCCTGATTCGGGGTGGCCGGTGGAACTCCGCGTGAAACCGGGGCTTGGTTAGAACGTACTTCATGAAAGTTCGATGTCTAGCGCGGATATCAGGGATTTCGCATGACAGCTCTCTATCTCGGAGTCCTCGCCGGCGTCGCGCTATCGCTGTCGGTCCTGATGACGGTCGCCTGGATGGTGCAGCAGCGCAGCGGCAATTCCGGGTGGGTCGATACGATCTGGACATTCTCCGTCGGCTTCGTTGGCGCAGGCGCCGCGCTGTGGCCTGTTGCAGGCATGCCGCCGAACCCGCGGCAATGGCTGGTCGCGGCCCTGGTGGCGCTGTGGTCGTTGCGGCTCGGCGCGCATATTGCAGTGCGAACGGCCGGAATATCGGATGATCCGCGCTATGCCGCCTTTGCCCGGGAGTGGGGCGTCGATTCGCCCCGCAAGATGTTCGTCTTCCTGCAGAACCAGGGGCTCGGCTCGATCCCGCTGGTATTCGCGATCTTCGTCGCGGCGCGGTTTCCTGCCGAAGCGTTGCGCCTGCAGGACTATCTCGGTGGGCTGATCCTGCTCGTCGGAATATCCGGCGAAGCGCTGGCCGACGCGCAACTGAAGAGATTCCGCAACGATCCCGCCAACAAGGGCCGGGTCTGCGATGCCGGACTGTGGCACTGGTCGCGGCATCCGAACTACTTCTTCCAATGGTTCGGCTGGCTGGCCTATCCCGTCATCGCGCTCTCGATCGGCGATCCACTTTCTTATCCCTGGGGCTGGGCGAGCTTGCTGGCGCCGGTCTTCATGTACTGGATCCTGGTTCACGTCACCGGCATCCCGCCGCTCGAGCAGCAGATGCTGCGTTCCCGCGGCGAGCGCTATCGCGACTACCAGTCGCGCACCAGCATGTTCTTTCCGCTGCCGCCACAAAGGGGAGTGGTGCCATGAGCTTCGTATCCAGAGTGATCGGCACCGCCGAACGGGTGCCGCTGCCCGACCTCGTCATTCGCGCCGCGATCCAGCGGCTGTGCTCGCGTACCGCAACGCGGCTCGCCAGCGGCAGCGCGGAGAGCGATGCGGTGTTTGCCGGCGAGATGGCAGCGCGCGCCATTGCCGAGCACACCGGCGAAGCCAATGCCCAGCACTATGAACTGCCGGCGGCATTCTTCGCGCAGGTGCTCGGTCCGAACCGCAAATACTCGTCATGTTTCTACAAGGAGCCGGCGTCCACGCTGCAGGAGGCCGAGGAAGAAGCGCTGCGCCAGACCATCGAGCATGCCGATCTTGCCGACGGGCAGGCGATCCTCGAACTCGGCTGCGGCTGGGGCTCGCTGGCGCTGTCGATGGCGCGGCGGTTTCCCAACGCCGAGGTCACCGCGGTGTCGAATTCGCATTCGCAGCGGGAATATATCGAGCAGGCGGCGGCGTCGCGCGGATTGAAGAATCTTCACGTCATCACCGCCGATATGAACGTGTTCGACGCAAACAGGCAGTACGACCGTATCGTGTCGGTTGAAATGTTCGAGCACATGATGAACTGGCGCGAGTTGATGACGCGGGTGCGCTCCTGGCTCAAGCCGGGCGGGCGCTTCTTCATGCACATCTTCACCCATCGCTCGGGCGCCTACCGCTTCGATCGTGCCGACGGCGAAGACTGGATCGCGCAGCATTTCTTCTCCGGCGGCGTGATGCCGAGCCATCATTTGATCCGGCAATATGCCGACCTGTTCGAGGTCGAAAAGGAATGGCGCTGGAGCGGCACGCATTATCAGCGCACCGCGCTCGACTGGTTGGCCAATTTCGATGCGCACCGCGACGCGATCGAAGTCGTTTTTCGCAGCGTGTATGGCAACGACACGCCGCTGTGGATGCGGCGCTGGCGCTGGTTCTTCCTCGCCACCGCGGGGCTGTTCGGTTACGCCGAAGGCAGCGAATGGGGCGTCAGCCACTACCGGATGAAGGCGGCCGGCTGAGCCCGCCGATTCGCGCTTCCCGCCCAACAATCTGGCCGATTGCTGCCTTGCGAGGCAACCAAACGGCGTATTCGCAGTCACTGCGGCAGGATGCGTCTTGCAAAGCGGAACCGGCTTGATTCACGATCCAGTGAGGAACCGAAAAGACCGTTGATTCAACGCCATAGCTGCGTGTGACATTGGGCCGCCGCGCCGACGTATTGCAATGCAGCAGAGCTCATCTAGGTTGATGTCAGGAGAGCGGTGTCGTTGAGGCCCGCAGCGGCCGGAAACGCAATCCGCGCCGAACTCAAAACTTGGGGCCACCCTTTTCATGACTGGATTTCGCGCGCAATCGGCAGGCATCGCCTTGATGTTGGCTGCGATGGCGCCGCTTCTCGCCGGATGCGATGAACCTGCTTCCGCGGTCGCGGCAGCACAACCCGCCGAACCCGACGTCAGTATCGTCACCGTCAGACCGCAGGCGCGGGCGCTGGTGCGCGAATTGCCGGGGCGCGTCGCGCCGACCCGGGTTTCCGAGGTCCGTCCGCGCGTCTCCGGTATCGTCATCGAGCGCCTGTTCAATCAGGGCAGCGAGGTCAAGGCGGGCGATCCGCTCTACCGGATCGATTCACGGCCGTTCGAGGTCGAGGTGCAGTCCAGCGAGGCGGCGCTCGCCAAGGCTGTCGCAGCGTTCGACCAGGCGTCGCAACAGGCGCGGCGAATTGCTACCCTGACGAGCCAGCGCGCCACCTCCGAGGCCGAGAATGAAAAAGCCATCGGCGCCATGCGGCAGGCCGAGGCCGAGGTCGAGGGGCGCAAGGCCGAAGTCGCGCGCGCCCGGCTCAATCTGGACTACGCGACGATCCGCGCCCCGATCCACGGCGTGGTCGGCGCGGCGCTGGTCAGCGAAGGAGCCTTGGTCGTGCAGAACGAGACCAATCTGGCGACAATTCAGCAGCTGGATCCGATCTACGCCGACTTCACCCAGTCGGTCACCGAACTCAATCAGCTCCGGCGCTCGCTGGAGAGCGGCGAACTCGACCGCATTGCGCCCGATGCGGCCAGGGTGCGACTCGTGCTCGACGATGGCTCTGTCTACGCGAGCCCCGGCAAACTGCTGTTCTCGGAGGCCAGGGTCGATGCTCATACCGGGCAGGTGACTTTGCGCGGCGAGTTTCCGAATCCGAAGCGCGAATTGCTGCCGGGCATGTATGTCCGCGTCCTGATCGAGCAGGGCATCGATAGCGATGCCATCGCGGTGCCGCAGCAGGCGATCCAGCGCAACGGCGGCGGCGGCAGCGAGGTATTCGTGGTCAAGGACGATAACCGCGTTGCGACCCGGATGGTGCGCACCGGATCGATGCAGGACGGCCAGTGGTTCGTGACCGAAGGGCTGAAGGCCGGCGACAAGGTCGTGGTCGAAGGCTTCCAGAAGTTCGTCGCCGGCGACAAGGTCAGGCCGCATTTGTTTACCGAAGCGGACGCCTCGGCCGACACGGCAGCGGCAAGGCAGACCAAGCAAGCGCACCGGTAACGGCCGATGCCCAGCTTCTTCATTGACAGGCCGATCTTCGCCTGGGTGGTCGCGCTTTTCATCTGTTTGATCGGCGCGATCTCGATACCGCTGCTCGCGGTGGCGCAGTATCCGATCATCGCCCCGCCGTCGATATCGATCTCGACCAGCTATCCCGGCGCCTCGCCGGAAAACCTCTACAACAGCGTGACGCGGCTGATCGAGGAAGAGCTCAACGGCGCCAACGGCATCCTG
>JAYSPJ010000464.1:0-4546 GCA_043722155.1 Bradyrhizobium sp. | reverse complement strand
CGGGGTGTGACGCTGTTCGTCGCGGCGCAAGCGCGATACGATGGGACTATGCTCGCTGCCGCTTGTATAGCGCTAGCACGCAAATGCTGGCAGGCGGTGCAGCGACCGCTGCTCTCGCGTAAGTGGCTGTTTTTGCTAGTAGATAGTGGTGGACGCACTTGGGCTCGAACCAAGGACCCGCTGATTAAGAGTTAGAGTTTCTAGCTCAACAGCGCCCATCAATCGTCCACAAATCAGAGGGCCGCTTAAGACAATTCCGTTGCATACATTGACATTACCTCAACATTACATCACATTTTAAGGCGTGGGGACACACAGCTAAACCGGTGGAAGTGTGTCCCCGACGTGTCCCCGGACTTACGCAGCGACCTGGAACGAGGTGTGATGATGCGAAAGCAATTGACGGATGCCATGCTAGAAAAGCTCAAAGCGCCCGGCTCCCAGCGGTTGGAACTCTTCGACACGATCGTACCCGCGTTGGCCGTCCGGGTGACGCCCAATGGAGCGAAGACCTTCGTGGTGCGCGGCCGGGTAAGGGGTCAAACAGCGTCCATCCGCATCACGGTCGGCGACGCGCGCGGGATGAAACTCACCGATGCGCGGCGAGAGGCGTCAGAACTGCTCAGGATCTGCCGCGCCGGCATTGATCCGCGCGAACAGCGCCGCGCGAGCAAGATCGAGGCGGAGCGAGGGGAAGATCTGCAATGGGAGCGCGTAGTCGCAAACTTCATCGACAAACACGCCAAGAAGAACCGCACGTGGCGGCAGACCGAAGCGCTCTTTGCGCAAAAGGTTACGCCGCGTTGGCGGAGCCGCCAGATCACGGAGATAACCCGCGCCGACGTTGTCGCCCTACTGGACAAGATCGAAGACGACGTGAGCCTGTATCAGGCCAATCGCGTGTTGGCCGCCGTCCGCAAGCTGTTCAATTGGGCGATGCTGCGCGGCCTGATCTCGGTCTCCCCGATCGTTCCTGGCATGGCAAGAGAGGGCGAGGCGTCCCGGACGCGCTACCTGACATTGGAAGAGCTGGGAACCGTTTGGCGGGCCGCTGAACGCGTCGGGGCTCCCTTTGGCCCACTCCTCCAATTTCTTCTCGTTACGGGGCAGCGTCGGGGCGAGGTAGCGAATGCGCACTGGTCATCGATCAACCTAGAGCGCGACCGTCTGTGGTCACTCACGCCAGAGGAAACCAAAGCCAGCCGATCGCACCTCGTACCGCTCAGCGACCTCGCCATGGACATCCTGCGGGGGCAACCGTTGATCGGAGACCCTGCCGTCTTTGTCTTCACCACCAATGGTCGATCACCGGTCTCGGGGTTCGGAAAGGCCAAGGCTACCATCGACGCCGAGATCGCGAAGATCATGCGCGAGGAAGCTGTGGCGCGGGGCGATGATCCGGCCAAGGTAAAGGCGTTCCCGCAATGGCGGGTGCATGATCTGCGTAGAACCGTCGCCACCCACCTCGAAGACGCCCTTGGCGTGCCTCCCAACATCGTCGGTTCGGTGCTGAACCACTCGCCGACCGGATACAAGGGCGTAACGGCCGTCTATACTAGGGGCGACCTGATCTATGCGCGGCGTCGGGCGCTGGTGGCCTGGGCGCGGCTGCTCAGGCTCGCTATCGATGGCGGCGAGACGTGGAAAACTGTGGCGACCACCCTGCGCCCCGAGACCGAGGCCGACGCCGCCCGCACGGATGAACTGCGCCGCATGATTCAAGCCGACGAAGGGACCTGGACGAGGTACCGCGAGGGGCTCGCTCAGGTGCACGCCGCCAATGTGCGACAGCTACGAACTGCGTAGTTATGTCGCCAACGGCATCAATCAGCTTGGCAGGGGGGGAAATCGCTGGTATCTGTTGAGGTGGTAATCCTGAGCGGTGATTGACGCCTCCTAGGGATTAAGCCGCTAGGCGTGCCTTCGCGCACGGGCGGTGCCGACACCCAGAGGCGGGCAGCCTCCGAGGTCCGCGTGATGCGGGCAGCCTCCGACGGTTCTGCGGTTGTGAGCGGCTAGTCACCGTTCCGAAAAACCCTCAAACGCAAAACCATATCGGAGAATGAATCCGTGCGAAATCTCATCGGTAAGAAGGCAACGGCCGCGCGTGCCGGCAATATTCATCCTGAGAGTCTTATGAGACTTGTCAGACAGGACAAATTTCCGAAACCCGTAAGGCTCGGAAGCGGCCGAACCAGCCGTGTCTTTTGGGACGAAGCTGAAGTCGACGCCCATATTGATGCGAAGTTCGGTCAGCGCGAATCGGCGGCTGGAGTCGCGGCGTAAATCCGCACTTCGGCAATCGAAGATCGGATCAGCCGCGTCCGATGACGCAGCGTCGCGCCAGCCCATCGATGGGAGCCTCGCATGACCAACATTATCGCCCTACACGGGAAAGAGATCGACGCCGCGTGCGACAACGATCGGCAGTGGTTCATTGATCACCCCGGCCGTCAATTCCGACTGCGGCGGCCGATGCCCTTCGAATTCGAGGGTCCGTTCGCCGTAACCATTGAGCCGCAGACCTACGTGCTCGTCGTTTCGCTTGCGAACGGCGATCGGATGCGGGTCAAATGCGAGGCCAACGACCAGCATCATGCTGGGATCAAGTCAGGGCGTCTCCATCTCGACGCCGCACCAGAGCAGATGTTGCGCGAAGCATTCCAGCGAACGGCGAACCCCGAAGCAAGAGCACTCCTGACCCAATTCACAATGGAATCTGCTACATGACCACGTTGACCGAAGAAGAGTTTAAGGGTCTCTCGTTGCAAGAAAAGAGCAAGTATCTTTGCGCCTTGACGATGGCAGACGATCGCCGCGCATACAATAATCTTTGGCCCCTATTCCGCGCGCATAACGATCGGGAAAAGCGGAAGCGAAAAGAAGAGTGGATCAACCGGAGTTTCACAACACCAGAGGCCAAGGCTATTTACTACGGCGCGGAACACGTTGCCACGGTTCTGGGGGAGAAGTTCGATGAAATTCTCCTTCACCTTGATCGTCAAGAGGAACTGAACGGACGCCGGCTGCACCTGAGCAGTCACTCCCGGTGACAGAGAGTCCGACCAAACGAGCCGATCCTTGCAAAGTCGCTCGATCGTTGAGGAGTACGAAGGATGGCCGCCGTCAGCTCAAAAGTCGATTCCGCCGCTCCGGCGACCCTCACCGGACGAGCTGCGGCGGAGCGGTTCATCGAGCTTGTGACCGGCTTGCCTGGTACTTCCATGTGTTGGCGCTCCTTCCCCGACCCTGCCGACAAGCGCAACGCGCGGGCCCCGGACGGTTTCGCGACGTGGGGCGGCTCTGCGCTAGAGGGCACACTGGACGCGGTGCAGCTCGATCTGCATCGGCTGCAAAAGCAGGACTATGGCGTGTATGTGGTCGTCAACTTCGGTGGCGCCCGCGGCTATCAGATAACGCGCATCCGAGCCGTGTTCGCCGACAAGGACGGCGACAAGCATGGGCCACCCCAGCGCTGGCAGGACGTGAATTGGCATGCCGAGCCTGACTTTCTGGTGGTGGACCCGAGCGACGACTACCACTGGCACGCCTATTGGCTGGTGACGCCAGACTTCCCGGTCGGCCGGTTCACGTCGACACAAAAGCGCCTCGCCCAGCGCTACGGCTCCGATAAGAGCGTCAGCGATCTGTCGCGGGTCATGCGCCTACCCGGCTTCAAGCACCTAAAGGATGGGCCGAAGGTCCGGGCTCTCGCCGATCGTACAGGCGGCGCGCCGCGCGCTCTGGTGCTGAAGTCCCTGGACGTAGTGACGGCCGGACTGCCTGACCTGACAAACAAGGACGGCTCACCCGCTCGTCAGGCGCGGCCTGATTTTGAATCGGACCTGGACCACAATGTCGCCCACGCGCGGCGTGTCCTGAGCGGATGGAAGAGCGCCGAAGCGGGAGCCGGCAATGGCTGGACCTATGAAGCCGCCGTGCGGGTAATGGATTTCGGCTTAGGCATTGAAAAGACAATTGAGGTCGTGGGCGAGCGCGACGCCCTGAACCCCTCCCCACGGCCGCCCGAAGAACTGGAGATCACCGTCCAGAACGCGCTGGAATACCGCCAGAACGATGTAGGGTGCGACGCGCAAGACGAGCCGTCCCTGCGGTTCGCCGCCGCCATCGTGGCCGAATCGGCGCGGCAGGCGGGTGATGGACCCGAGGACTTCATCAACCTGCTGGAAGAGTTCCCGGCTCCGAAGTTCCCGCTGTTCACCCTGCCGCCGGTCCTACAGGCCTATGTGGCGAGCCAGGCGAAGCGCATGGGCGTTGATGAGGCCGCGCTCGCCATGGCCTCCCTGGGTGCGTGTAGCGGCGCTCTGGACCACTCCATTCAGCTGCGGATGTTGCCTGGGAGCGACTGGTACGAGAGCGCCTGTCTCTGGATCCTTTGGGTTGCCGGGCCGGGGGCCAAGAAGTCGCCCGTGGTCAAGGAGGCGGTGCACATGCTGCGCATCCTCCAGAAGGAAGACGTGGAGCGCTACAGATGGGCGATGGTCACCTTCTCCGCCTGCAAGGAAGCTTTGAGGGCGAAGGGCGA
>JAYSPJ010000463.1:0-8515 GCA_043722155.1 Bradyrhizobium sp. | reverse complement strand
GCAGAAAGACCACTTTTCCCGGCCCAATCGGGCGGAACAAGCAGTCCAGAATCGTTCTATTGGCACCCTTGCCGGAAGAGCGCAAGCCCGCTATCGGCTCCCATTCGTGCAATGCACTAATTCCGCGCCGAGCGGCGAATTATTCAGACATTTCATGGAGCCCCCCGGGGGCCGTCACATCATGCAAGTTGCGCTTTTCCAGCCCGACATCCCCCAGAACACCGGGACGATTCTACGCCTTTGCGCGTGCCTGGATGTGGCAGCCCATATTATCGAACCCGCCGGCTTCCCGGTGTCCGACCGGCATTTCCGCCGCGCCGGCATGGATTATCTCGACCAGGTCGCCATCATGCGCCACGACTCATGGTCAAAATTCGAGCAATGGCGTAACGAACAGGGCTATCGCCTGATCCTGTTCACGACCAAAAGTCCCGGCTGCTACCTTGATTATCGCTATAACTCGGATGACATCCTGCTGTTCGGCCGCGAATCCGCCGGGGTTCCCGACGAGGTGGTCGCAGCGGCCGACGCCCGGGTGGTGATCCCGATCAAGCCCGGTTTGCGCTCGCTCAATGTCGCGGTCGCGGCAGCGATGGCATTGGGTGAAGCCCTGAGGCAAACCAGTTCCGCAACCATGGAGACGGCGCGTTGAGTTACGCGGTCAAGGAAATCTTTCTGACCTTGCAGGGCGAAGGCGCGCATGCCGGCCGCGCGGCGGTGTTTTGCCGATTTTCGGGCTGCAATCTCTGGAGCGGCCGCGAGCAGGACCGCGCCACCGCGACCTGCCGGTTTTGCGACACCGACTTTGTCGGGACCGACGGAACGCTGGGCGGCCGCTATGCCTCGGCGGAGGAACTGGCGGACACCATTGCCGCGCAATGGACGGGCACGGCGGCCAACCGCTATGTGGTATTGACCGGCGGCGAACCGCTGCTGCAGGTCGATACGGCGCTGATCGGCGCGCTGCATGCGCGTGGTTTCGAAATCGGCATCGAGACCAACGGCACGATCGAACCGCCCGGCGGTATGGACTGGATCTGTGTCAGCCCGAAAGCCGGCGCGGAACTCGTGGTGCGGCGGGGTCACGAACTCAAGCTGATCTACCCGCAGGCGGACGCCATGCCCGCGGCCTTTGCGGATCTCGCCTTCGAGCGCTTCTCGCTGCAACCGATGGACGGACCGGACGTGATCGAAAACACCGCGCGCGCGGTCGATTACTGTCTGCGCCACCCGCAATGGCGGCTCAGCCTGCAGACGCACAAGACACTCGGCATCAGATAGGGGTTGGACTTTCAGAATGTGGGAACTGACGAAATCGTTCCGGTTCGAGGCGGCGCATGCGCTGTCGGGAACGACGCTGGGCGACGCCAGCATGGAAATTCACGGCCACTCCTTCCGCGCCGAGGTCACGGTGCGCGGCACGCCCGATCCCGCGACCGGGATGGTGATGGATCTCGGCCTGCTCGACCGCTGCATGGCGGAGGTGCAGAAAACCCTCGACCACAAGCTGCTCAACAAGGTCGAGGCGCTGGGGCATCCGACGCTGGAAAACCTCTCGCGCTTCATCTGGGAGCGGGTCGCGCACGCCGGAAAGCTCGCGCGCGTGAGCGTGCACCGCGACAGCTGCAACGAGAGCTGCACCTATTACGGCCCGCAGGGGTAGATCGTCATTCCGGGGCGATGCGAAGCATCGAACCCGGAATCTCGAGATTCCGGGTCTGGTGCTGGCGCACCATCCCGGAATGACGGAAGCACAATTTAGGAATTTCACATGGACCTGTCCGTGATCGAGGAACGCAAGACGCGGGCGCGGAGCTGGTTCGAGCGGCTGCGCGACGACCTCTGCGCGGCCTTCGAGAGACTGGAAGACGACGCCCCTGCCTCGCTCTATCCGGGCGCCGCCGGCCGCTTCGTGCGCACCCCCTGGGATCGCACCGACCACACCGGAAAACCCGGCGGCGGCGGCGTGATGTCGGTGATGCGCGGCCGGCTGTTCGAGAAGGTCGGCGTGCACTGCTCGACGGTGCATGGCGAATTCGCGCCCGAGTTCCGCGCGCAGATTCCCGGCGCGGCCGATGACCCCCGATTCTGGGCCTCGGGCGTTTCGCTGATCGCGCATATGCGCAATCCGAACATCCCGGCGGTGCACATGAACACCCGCTTCGTCGTCACCACCAAATCATGGTTCGGCGGTGGCGCGGATCTGACGCCGGTGCTCGACCGGCGGCGGACCCAAGCGGATCCCGACACGGTTGCCTTTCACGCCGCGATGCAGGCCGCCTGCGACGCGCATCACGGCGTTGCCGATTACGAAAAGCTGAAAAAATGGTGCGACGAGTATTTCTATCTGCCGCATCGCAAGGAAGCGCGCGGCATCGGCGGCATCTTCTACGACTGGCTCGATTCCGGCGACTGGGATGCCGATCTCGCCTTCACCCGGGACGTCGGCCGCGCTTTCTTAAAAGTCTATCCCGAACTGGTGCGGCGCAATTTCGAGACGCCGTGGAGCGCCGAAGACCGCGAGGAGCAGCTGGTCCGGCGCGGACGTTACGTCGAATTCAACCTGCTGTATGATCGCGGCACCATCTTCGGGCTGAAAACCGGCGGCAACGTCGATTCCATCCTGTCGTCGATGCCGCCGGAAGTGAAATGGCCCTGAACACAATGACCCAGCTGCCGCGCGCGATGCTGATCGACATGGACGACACCATCCTGTCGGCCTATGGCCGCCCCGAGATCGCCTGGAACAAGGTCGCGGCGGAGTTTTCCAATGAATTGGCGCCGCACTCGCCGCAGCAGGTCGCCGCCGCGGTGCTGGAGTCAGGCCGCAAGTTCTGGGCGACGGCGGAGGCCGCCTGGCGATTGAAGCTCGCCGAAGCGCGGCAATTGGTGGTCAAGGACGGGTTTGCCACCCTTGCCGCCGCCGGCCAGCCCGCCCTGCCTGGGGATCTTGCCGTCCGGCTCGCCGACCGCCTGACCGCCTATCGCGACGAAGAGATGTTCATGTTTCCGGGCGCGCATGACGCCATCGACGCCCTGAAGGCGCACGGCGTGAAGCTCGCGCTGGTGACCAACGGCGCCGCCGACACCCAGCGCGCCAAGGTCGAGCGTTTTGAGTTGGCGCACCGCTTCGATCACATCCAGATCGAGGGCGAGCATGGTTTCGGCAAGCCGGAGGAACGCGCCTACCTGCATGCGATGGCGGCGCTCGGCGTGACCGCGCCCGAGACCTGGGTGATCGGCGACAACCTGGAATGGGAAATCGAGGTGCCGCAGCGGCTCGGCATCTATGCGATCTGGATGGATGCCCATGGCGACGGCCTGCCCGCCGACACCACCGTCAGGCCCGACCGCATCATCCGCTCGCTGACGGAATTGCTGCCGGACGAAGCCGCATGAAGCTTTTGCCGCTCCAAAGCAGGCCCGTTTCCGGTCCCAACCAAAAATATCGAAAACAACCCCATGCACAGTAACAAACCGGTCGCCGGCATGGGCGATGCCAGCGACTCCATTTGACACGTCGGGCAAATCAGCGGCACTGATTCAGGATGCGGACCCATTGAGGCGCGTGAGATCAGGCGCGCGCCAGGCGCAGCGGATCGGGAGTGACGAGATGCCGCTGACCATGGTGGAACAGGTACGGCGGGGAGGCGCGGCGAGTTCAACCGACTGAAGCCGCGGCAGCAAGGTTTTCAGCAGCGCCCGCATTTCAAGCCGTGCCAGATGAGCCCCGATGCAGTGATGCTGACCCAGCCCGAAGGCAAGATGGGGATTCGGGCGGCGGTCGATCCGGAACTGGTCCGCGTTCGCGAAAACGGTCTCGTCACGGTTGGCGGAATTGAAAAACAGCGCCACCGCTTCGTCTGCCCGGATCGTTCGGCCGCCGAGTTCGACGTCCGCCGTCGCGGTGCGCATGATGTGCCGGCCCGGCGTCGTCCAGCGCAGCATTTCCTCGATCGCACTCTCGATCAGGGACGGGTCGGCCCTCAGCATGGCCAATTGGTCCGGGTGCTCGATCAGCGCGTGCATGCCGCCGCTCAGGCAAAAGGCGATGGTGTCATGGCCGCCGGTGGCGATCATCGCATAGTAGGAGAACCGCTCGTAGTCGGGCATGGCCTCAGCTTGCACCTGGGCATTGGCAATGACGCTGCTCAGGTCATGCCGCGGGCAGGCGCGGCGGTCGGCGGCGACGGGATCGAAATAAGCCTGGAAACCGAGGCCGGCCCGGCAGATCGCCACGGTCGGGTGATCGGCCAGGCGGCGCACGGGATCTTCCGGTCCGACCAGCCCCCAGGATAGCTTCAGGATCAGGTCGTCGTCGGCCTCCGGCAGGCCGAGCAGGCGCATAATGCCGCGGATCGAAAACGGCACCGCGATTTCTTTGGTGAAGTCGAACGCCGCGGTGCGGCCGGCGATACGGCTGACGATGTGGTCCGCCCAGCTTTCCAGCCAGGGCTCCATTTCCGCGAGCGCCGCCGGCCTGAGCCACGGCTGCGCGACGGCGCGATAAGCGGCATGCTCGGGATCGTCCATCTGCAGCAGGCCACGGATGACATAAGGCTTGCCGAGCATCCGCTCCAGGCGCTCCTCGGTCATCCTGCTGGTGAGGAAAGTGCGAGGGGCGGCGGTGAAAGGGGCGCCTCTTCGCTCCACGGTCGAAATATCGCCGTGGCGGCTGAGCAGCCAGAAGGGACGCATGCCCGGGGTGTCGACCCAAAGCACCGGCGCCTCGGCGCGCAGCAGTTTAAATGCCGCCTGAAGCCTTGCGTCGTCGGCATGGCCGTCGGGGGAGATGACGAAGCGGGCGGCCTCGTGGAGGTGGGAGTCGGTAGCCGCTGATGACGGCAACCGTTCGTCATGCGTCGGGGGCGAACTCGCGGGCTGAGAGTCGGTGATTACCGCGGAACACGTCATCATTCATCACGGCCGTTCTTGGCCCCTGCGATCCAGTCGTTAAACTGGGAAAGGTGAATCGACCACCTCTGGGTCGAGCCCCGTTCCAGGCTTCGTATGGACGTGTCCGCCGTCGCGCGGGGCGTGGATGATCGTCCTCATTCCCAGATTGCTTCTCAGGTTGCGGTCCCGAAATTGGGCGATGTCGTAGATATTTTGCGGTCCTTGCTGTGGGTCGGCCGAGCGGACCGTACCCAGTGCCCTAAGGTAAGCATTCCATCTCGGGGTGACCTCAAGGTCTGCGTATTCATAAGCCTCGATAAGGGCCTTATAGTTGCCAGGAGCGTTCGGAACCGTTCCGAATTTGTTGTGTTCCTTGGCATATTTGTACCTCTTCATATGCGGAAACCCGAACACGTGGTTCAGCTGTGCAAGGATGTCCTCGCCATCGCATGGCGGCGCTTCACCCGCTTTAGTATCGAAAGCACCCATTGCCTTCTCCCTTTGCATTTCCCAGCATGAACACATCATGAGGAGCGCGAGGAGACAAGATCTATTTTGCTTCCTGAAGTTGCGTGCGCAACATCATGGGCTCATAGGCCTTCGCGCCGGTCTCATCAATCAGCGCATTGGCACGGTTCCGTAAGGCGCGCGCCTCCGAGACGTGTTGAGAACCGCTCCGCGTCAGACAGACCTCTGCGGCGACAACGTTCGCGTGACACTCGGCCAGGCGGTCTGCCTTCCGCTGCGCCACGCCAATAGCCTCCGCGGCAACCTCACCGGCGCGCCCGGCGTCGCCGGCGCGCATGAGATTGTCGGCCTGGAAGGCCAGCATTCTGGCCTCGAACTCCAGCCCTGCCCTGCCGCGACGGGATGCGTCCAACGCTTGCTGGAAGTAGCCGTCCGCCTCCGTGAACTCTCCAGCTATCGAGGCGGCCAGCCCCTGGCTAAAACTCGCAAGCGCCAGCCAGTACGGCACTGCCGCCCGGGTGGCGATGCGGCCCAGCTGATTGGCGTGCCGCGTCGCTGCAAGCGTGTCGTTGCGAAACCAGGCAAGTTCAACGGCATAATAATGCGGGAGGCCTTGATGAAGCAGTTCGGCTTCGGCGGGATCAGTCTGGAACAGGCTGGCAAGCCGCTCGTCCGCGTCGGAAAACCGCCCCAGCATGACCAACGCTCTGACCTGAAGACATTTTATCCAATGGGGAACATCGAAGCCGACCATTTGGCCGACAGTCAGGCCAAGCACAACGCCCGCACTGCCACGGCGCTCGTCGTCGATCAGATGCAACGCCGCGCTGTTCGCCTCGAGGGCGTCGCCGACGAAGCCCGCGTACATGCTGCCCTGGCAAAGCAACCCGTTCAGCAGCAGCGTCTCCTCCGGGTTGGCCTCCGCATCCAGCACGGCCAGCGCTTCGCGAACCAATCGAACATACTCGTCCGCCGAACCGCTTGCCGCGACGATCCGTCCGTAACCCGCGATCAGCATCGCTTCGTGGCGCCGGTTGCCGGCTTCCCGGGCGTAGCCCAACGCTTCCTCGACATAGATCCTGGCTTCTTCGACCGGCATCCCCTCGCGCCAGCCGAAGGTCAGCAACTGTCCGCCGGCCAAGGCCCGCAATTCATCGTTTTCCCTGGACCGGGGTTGATCCCGCATCATCCCGCGGATCTTCTTCCAATCCGCCAACGCCCGGCCTGAGTTTGTCCGTCCGACCCAACGCGCAGAACGCTGCAAATGCATGGCCGCGGCAACCATATTCCCCGCGGCCTCGTAATGATGCGCGAGCAGGCCGGCGAACTCGTCACTCCGTCCCCAGACCTGCCCCTCGATCGCCTGTGCCACGGCGGCATGCAGACCCGTGCGCGTGGACCGCAGTTGCATCGCGTAGGCCACCTCCTGAATCAGGGGATGACGAAACGCGAAGCTCTCTCCCATCGCCGTTTCGCGCGGCTGGATCAGTTCGGCCGCGCGAAGCCGCCGCAGCAGCGGCCGAGCGGCCGTATCGGACAGGCCGGTGACTGCCCGAACCTCCTCGAACGGAAACTCCTTTCCGATGATCGCAGCGGTCTGCAACAGCGCCTTTTCGGATTCGGGCAACAGATCGATACGCGCGCCGATCACCGCCTCGACGGTGGTCGGCAGGGTCGGATTTTGCCAGCCGGACGGCGCCAGCCGATAGCGGCCCCGCTCGCCCAGCAATACGCCGCTTTGCGCCAGCGAGAGGATCAGTTCTTCCGCGAAAAACGGATTGCCATCGGATCGTTCCGCTACATGCGCCACCACCTGGTCCAGTCCGGCGCCGTCTCCGAGCAGATCGCCAATGACCTGACCAACCTCGTCCAGGCCAAGCTCCGGCAGAGCCAGTTCACGATACCAGGCGGGCCGCGAAGGCGGAGACCAATCGGGCCGGAAGGTCAGCACCATCAGGACCCTGGTGCCTTCCACTGCCGCCATCCAGGTTTCCAGAAAATCCTGGCTGGCTTCGTCCAACCAGTGCAGATCTTCAATGATGATCACGGAGGTCTGCGACCATGCCGCCTTCACGATCCGGCTGATGCTGTGGCGCAACCGCATGCGTCGCGTCGCAGGGTCGATGACCCGGGATGTCGTCTCCGCGCATCCCAGAAAATCCGTCAGGGCCGCAAGATGCTCGGCTACCGGTATCGCGAGCATCGTCAGAGTCTGCTCGATCCGGGTACGCGCCAATTCGGCGTCCATACCGGGCTCGATGCGGAAGAAGGCGCGCAATGCTTCCAGCACCGGCAACAGCGGGGTCGCCCGGCTGTGAACCTGCGCGCGCGCTTCCAGGACCTTGATCTGGCGTTCGCGGCACCACTCACCGAACTCGTAACAAAGCCGGCTTTTACCAACGCCGGGCGGCCCGGACACACCGATGACCCGTGGCGAGCCGGGCGCGGTGTCCAGCAGCGCGTGTTGCAATGTCTCCAGTTCCACTGCCCGTCCGCGCAAAGGCAACAGCGAGGCGCCACGAAAATGTTCGCTGTTCACGGCCGGTTTCAGGCCGACCAACCGAAAGATATCCACCGGATCGGGAATACCCTTCAACGCGCGTGGGCCAAGCGGCTCGGTGTCGCAATAAGCTCCGAGCAGAGTCTGGCAATCGCGGCTCAGGCAAATCTCGCCGGGCGGGGCTTCCTGCTCGATCCGGCTGGCCAGATGCACGGTGAGGCCGGTCGCATCCTGCTCGACCGTGGAGCCGGTGTAGAGTTTGCCCGAAACGACCTGACCCGAGTGCAGCCCGATCCGGATCATGGGAGCGTCCGGCAGCGCGGCGACGTCGGCACGCATGGCGAGCGCGGCATGGCAGGCCAGCACCGCATGCCCCTCGCGCGCGTGCGGCACCCCGAACGCGGCCTTGAGCCCGTCGCCCAATGTGCGGAGCACCGTGCCATCGAAGCGGTGCACCGCACGCGCCATGACCATCACGATCGGATGCAGGAAATTCATCGCCTCTTCGGCGTCCATGCCGGCGATCCGCGCGGTCGAACCGGCGACGTCCGCGAACAGCACGGTCGCCTGCTTGCGCTCGCCCGGCACGTCGGCCACGCGGCCGTCGGGTTTTCGCGGCTGACCGCACCAGGCGCAGAATCGGGCTGTTTC
>JAYSPJ010000462.1:0-1628 GCA_043722155.1 Bradyrhizobium sp. | reverse complement strand
CGAGGTGACCGAGGCGGCGTTGCGCGGGGCCAAGGCGGTGGTGGTGCTGTGGTCGCCGCGCTCGGTGGTCTCGCGCTGGGTCCGCGCCGAGGCGACGATTGCGGATCGCTGCAAGACGCTGGTGCCGGTGATGATCGAACCGTGCGAGCGCCCGATCATGTTTGAACTGACCCAGACGGCGGAGCTTTCGCATTGGACGGGGGATTCGGGGGACAGGGCTTGGCTGGCTTTCCTCTCCGATGTTCGGCGCTTTGTCGGGCGGGATGTTTCAGCGGCCTCATCGATGGTCGAAGCGCCGCCTTTGCAAACCTTGGTTGACCTTCAGCCGCTGAAGTCCGATTTGCGCGCAGCCCTGTCGAGCGACCGGGTAGGTCTCGCAGTGCTTCCCTTTCTCGATGTGTCGGCGGCCCGTGATCAATCGGCTTTCCTAGATGGCCTTGGTGAAGAGTTGGGGACCGTCCTGTCGCGCAACGATAATCTGGCGTTGGCCGGCGCAGGTGGCATGCCGCGTGATCCCGCGCGCGATCTCAAGGCCATCGCGCAGACATTGGGGGTGCGCTATGTCCTGGACGGCAGCGCGCGCGGTTCAGGCGGGCGATTGCGGGTAACGGTTCGACTGATCGAGGCCATGTCCGGAGCACAGCTTTGGCAGGAACGGTTCGACGGCGATTCCGTGGACGAATTCGACGTGCAGGAGCGCATCGCCAATGCCGTGTATTCGCGTATCGATCATCTGATCGGTGTCGCTGAATTCGAGCGTGTACGCGCATTGTCCCCCGAGCAGCGCTCTGCCTTTGAATGGCATAAACTTGCGGTGACCTATTCGGTGGATTGGCGGCGAGAATCGTTGGAAGAGGGACGCAGATGTGCGCTCGAAGCTCTGCGGATCAATCCAGACTTTCCCCTCGCCCATGCTTGCTTGGGGTGGATTTGTTCGGTCATCTATCAATCAAGCTGGAACGACGATCCGGTTGAAACCCGCCGGTTAGGACTTGAGCATTCTGCAAAGGCCATGAACGCAGCCGAGCGGGACTTGCGCGTTTTGGGGTTATATGCGGCAGCGCACACCTCGTTCGGCACCGACATGTCGGTGGTTGAGGCGATGATCGCAAGAGCCCAGGCGCGCGTGCCACAAGATGTCGGCCTCTCGCTTCAACGTGCGTGGGCGATGTTCTGTCAGGGGGGAAGGCCGCAGGCCACACTTGATCTGATCCGCGCGCACATGACACGCGACCCCGATTCGCCGCTGATCAGCTATAGTCTTATTCTCGAAGCAGCCTGTCTGCTGTTGCTGAAACGCTTTGACGAAGCCATAGCGCCAGCGCGCGAAACCGTTGCGCGACGGCCAGATTATCTCAACGCGGATGTGATTTTCGCCTCGGCTTTGGGGCATGCCGGATTTATCGACGAGGCGCGTGAACGCATTGCCGGGTTCAAGGCCAAAGGCCGGACGGAAAATTCCTTGGCGATGCTCCGCAACCTCGATGAACGCGCCTTCGTGCGGCGGGGGCTGGAGCTGGCGGGCCTTGATGAGTGACATCTTGCTTTCCTACAGCGCACTTGCCAACGCCAAAGTGATAGCATAAACTGCTATCATGAACGCGCGCCACGCCAAGACGCTTGCGGCG
>JAYSPJ010000461.1:0-7751 GCA_043722155.1 Bradyrhizobium sp. | reverse complement strand
CATGCATTGCGATTTTGCGTTCTTCATCGGCGGCACCCGTGAGAATGTGCAGGATCTGCCGGAACTGGAACGGGCGCCGGGTTGCGCCGGCGTCAAGGTGTTCATCGGCTCCTCCACCGGCGCGCTGCTGGTTGAGGACGACGAAAGCCTGCGGCGGATCTTTCAGGTGATCAAGCGCCGCGCCTCGTTTCACGCCGAGGACGAGTATCGTCTGAACGAGCGCAAGCCGCTGCGGATCGAGGGCGATCCGCGCTCGCATCCGGTGTGGCGCGACGAGACCGCGGCGCTGCTGGCGACGCAGCGTTTGGTCAATCTGGCGCACGAGACCGGCAAGCGGATTCACGTGCTGCATATCTCCACCAAGCAGGAGATCGACTATTTGCGCGACCACAAGGACGTCGCGTCCTGCGAGGCGACGCCGCATCACCTGACACTGGTGGCGCCGGAATGCTACGAGCGGCTCGGCACCCTGGCGCAGATGAACCCGCCGGTGCGCTCGGCCGATCACCGCGCCGGCATCTGGTACGGCATCGAGCAGGGCATCATCGACGTGCTCGGCTCCGACCACGCCCCGCACACGCTGGAGGAGAAGGCAAAAACCTATCCGGCCTCGCCCTCGGGCATGACCGGGGTGCAGACGCTGGTGCCCTTGATGCTCGATCACGTCAATGCCGGGCGGTTGTCGCTGGCGCGCTTGGTCGATCTCACCAGCGCGGGTCCGGCGCGGCTGTTCAACATCGCCTGCAAGGGGCGGATCGCGGCCGGGTACGATGCGGACTTTACGGTGGTCGATCTCAAGCGCAGCGAAACCATCACCGACCAATGGGTGGCCTCGCGCGCTGGCTGGACTCCGTATCACGGCGTGCGCGTCATCGGCTGGCCGGTCGGCACTTTTGTCAGGGGCCGCCGTGTGATGTGGCAGGGGGAGTTGGTCGGGGCTTCCACCGGTGAGCCGGTGCGGTTTCTGGAGACGCTGAGGGGGTAAGTCTCGCCGTCATTCCGGGGCGATGCGAAGCATCGAACCCGGAATCTCGGGATTCCGGGTCTGGTGCTGGCGCACCATCCCGGAATGACTTGCGCAAGATTTTGCATTCAACTCACGCCGAGCCGGAAGGCGTTTTCCACGATGCGAAGGCCGACTTCGCCGCCGAGCGACATCAGCGATTCCGGATGAAACTGCACGCCGCCGACCGGCAAGGTCTTGTGCTCGATCGCCATCGCCACACCGTCCTCGGTGCTCGCCGTCACGCTCAGCACATCGGGCATGCTGTCGCCCTCGACATAGAGCGAATGATAGCGGCCGATCACGATTTCATTGGGCAGGTTCTGCATCAGCCGCCCGCCGCGCACCTGAACCCGCGACGGCCGGCCATGCGCGGGCTGACCGAGCTGACCGAGCTGGCCGCCGAAATATTCGCCGATCGCCTGCACGCCGAGGCAGACGCCGAAGATCGGCAGCTTCTTGTCGAGCGCCGTGTCGATGGTTTTTGAAATGGCAAAATCCTCGGGCCGGCCGGGACCGGGCGACAGCACCAGCAGATCCCAGGTATTCTGCTTCAGCATCTGCTGGGCGTGGATATGGCGGACCACGGTGACTGACGCGCCGACCTGCCGGAAATAATCCGCCAGCATATGCACGAAACTGTCGTCGTGATCGATCAGCAGTACCTTCTTGCCCGAGCCCGTGGCATCGGGCGCGATGCTGGACAGCGGCTTGGCCGGATCGCCGCGCAGCGCCTGGAACAGGGCCGCGGCCTTGACCTGACATTCCCGGTCCTCGGCGGCGGGGTCGGAATCGAACAGGCAGGTGGCGCCGACCCGCACTTCGGCCAGACCGTCCTTCATCCGGATCGTACGGATGGTAAGGCCCGTGTTGATGCTGCCATCAAAGTTCACTGCGCCGATCGCGCCGGCATACCAGCGCCGCGACGAGCGCTCATTGTCCTCGACGAACTGCATCGCCCACAGTTTCGGCGCGCCGGTCACCGTCACCGCCCAGGCGTGGGTCAGGAACGCATCGAGCGAGTCGAAGCCCGGCCGCAGGATGCCCTCGACATGGTCGACGGTGTGGAACAGCTTTGAGTAGGTCTCGATCTGCCGCCGCGCCAGCACCTTGATGGTGCCGGGCACGCAGACCCGCGCCTTGTCGTTGCGGTCGACGTCGGTGCACATGTTGAGTTCGAATTCGTCCTTCTCCGAATTCAGCAGTTGCCGGATCTGCTCGGCATCGCCGATCGCATCGACGCCGCGCGCGATGGTGCCCGAGATCGGACAGGTCTCGACCCGCCTGCCGTCGGAACGCACGAACATCTCCGGCGACGCCGCCACCAGGAATTCGCCCTCGCCGAGGTTCATCAGCGCGCCGTAAGGCGACGGGTTGATCCGGCACAGCCGCTGGAACACTTCCGCCGGCGAGCGCTCGCAGGGCTCGGCGAACAACTGTCCCGGCACCGCCTCGAACAGGTCGCCGCGCGCGAAGGCGGCCCGCGCCTTTTCGACGGTGGCCTGATATTCGCCGGGCGCGTGATCGGCAAATCCCTGCCGCGGCGTCTGGGCATAGCCGCTTTCGGCGGTTTCGCGCGGGAGACCCTCGGTGGACTTTCCCTTCCAGGCGAAATCGTAGCTCAGCACCACACCGCGCCCGGTGGCGCGGTCATAGGCCAGCAGGCGATCCGGCACGTAGAGTACGATGTCGCGCTGATCTTTCTCGCGGGCGCGCTTCTGCACGAGGTCCTCGATCTGGAACACCAGATCGTAGGCGAAGGCGCCGAACAGGCCGAGCAGCGGATCGTCATTGGCGCCGAGCGCCGCGACGAGGTCGCGCACCAGCGACATCACGCTGGCGCGGCGGGTACGCTGGTCTTCGTCGACCGGGGCCGCGCCGCGCACGATATGGCCCTTGAGCTGGGTGGCGCTTCTTTCGGCAATCACCACGCAGGGCTCATGCAGCACATCGCCGAGGAAGGCGATCAGCACCTCGCCGCGCGCGTTCAGCGCCTGCAGCGAGAAATCGGAGCCGGTGGTCTGCAGCCACAGCGGCGGATCGGAGAAACCGAGATCGAAACTCTCGTAGCGGCCGGGCACCGTGGTGCCCGAGGACAGCACCACGCCGCGGCGGCGATCGAGCAGTTCGATCAAATCATCGAGCCGCTTGGCGTCGCCGGTGAATTGCTCGACGTTCCGCGTAACCGCTAACCCGCCACGGGTGCGGTATTCGCTACGGTCCGGCAGGGAGAAGGCTGTCCTGTTCATGTGATCCTCTTACGAAACTTAGCGAGGGAGCGCCATGCAGGACAAACAAAACGGCCGTCGCACTGCGATGACGGCCTCTGACGATCTTGGAAAATGAAATCGCACCGGCGCACCTCTCAGGAGGTGCGCCACCAAAGACAGGTTGGGCGGACGACGGTGTTCATGGCGGTTAATCACCATGCCGGAACTGAAACGTCAAGAGAGGCGGCGGCGCTGCTTGGGCGTTTTCGGGGCCATCTTTTGGTGTCGAAAGCCCGAGAATATGCGTAGGATTTGAGCAAGCCCGACTGAATCCGAGAGTTGGATTTGCAAACAGACGGAGGCGACGATGCCGATACAGGCTTTGGGATATGCCGGATTCGGCTCGGCCGATCTCGACGATTGGCGGCAGTTCGGCACCGGGCTGGTCGGCCTGCAGGCGGTGGAGCGCGGCAACTCCCTGCTGGCGTTCCGGATGGACGACCGCAAGCAGCGCATCGTCATCGACCGTGCGATGCCGGACGGGGCGCGCTTCTTCGGCTGGGAGGTGGCGGATGCGGCCGATCTGGACGCGCTGGCCGCCCGGCTGGAAAAGGCCGGGGTCGGGGTAACAGCCGAACCGCGGGCGTTGGCAGATGCGCGACTCGTTCGCGGCCTGATATCGTTCAGCGATCCCGCCGGCAATCGCCTAGAAGCGTTCCACGGCGCCGAGATCGACGAGACCCGGTTCAGCCCCGGCCGTTCGATCTCCGGCTTCCGCACCGGGCCGCTCGGCCTCGGCCACGCCGTGCTGACGGTACAGAATATCGACCCGATGATGGCGTTCTATGTCGACGTGCTCGGCTTCGGGCTGTCCGACTACATCCTGAAACCGTTCCGCGCCTATTTCTTCCACGTCAACGCGCGCCACCACAGCCTCGCGATGATCGAGACCGGCAAGAGCGGTATGCATCATCTGATGGTGGAATTGTTCTCGCTCGACGATGTCGGGCAGGCCTATGACATCGCCCTGACGCAAGAGGATCGCGTCGGCGTCACGCTTGGCCGCCATACCAACGATTTCATGACCTCGTTCTATGCCAAGTCGCCCTCGTCCTTCATGATCGAATGCGGCTGGGGCGGCCGCGAGATCGATCCCGACAACTGGCAACCGGTCGAGATGTTCGACGGCCCGAGCCTGTGGGGCCATGAGCGGGTCTGGCTGCCGCCGGAAGACCGCGCGGTGGCGCGCGAGATGCGGATGCACGCCGCCGCCAGCGGGCTGCGCGCGCCGGTGCAGGTGATGGAAGGCAATTACAGGCTGATGTCGGGAACGTGTGCCTGGTGGGATGGATTGGGTAAATAGCATCCATCCCGTCACATCACATCACATCACATCACAGATCACCAATCTGCGGCATGTCTCGACGCCCGTCGCGAACGTGAATGATGATCAGTTCGCCCTCACGCACCCGGTGATAGACAAGGTAGGGATAGCGGGCGGTCGGAAGGACGCGAACGCCTGGAATGTCGGTTTCTCGCCCGATGCCCGGGTATCGGGCAAGCAGACTGCTCGTCAAACGAATCTGCCGTACAATGGTGGTCGCAGCCCGCGTATCGCGCCGCGCAATGTATTCGTAAATATCGGCGATATCAGAACGGGCACGCGGGGCGTACCTCAGCTTCACAGACCGCATTTTCTCCAGAGCGCCGCCATTTCGTCGTCGCTCACGAATTCGCCACGCTCGGCCTGTTCGAGACCTTCCAGCACCGCGGCGCGATGCCCGTCAGGCACCGTGAACACATCACTGCCAGCAGCGGCGATATGCTCCAGCACCTCGGCAACATAGGCTTGCCGATCTTCGGACAGCTTCCGCACCTTCTCGATGGCGTCTTCCAGAACTTTTGTCATCGAAGCATCATACAACAAATCACAACAAAATGCGAGTTGCCGCGTGCTCGCCTGCCTCATCCCAGATGCTTTTTGAAAAACTCCGTGGCGCGGCCCCAGGCCAGTTCGGCTGCCTCGCGGTCGTGCACCGACTGGCGCTGCTCGTTGACGAAGGCGTGCTCGGCGTCATAGCGGAACAGTTCGAGCGACTTGCCGGCGGCCATCATCGCCTTCTCGAAACCATCCACCAGCGCCGGTGTGCACCAGTCGTCCTTATTCGCAAAATGCGCCTGCAGCGGGATTTTCACGTCGGCGGGTTTGGCCGCCTGCTCCGGCGGAATGCCGTAAAACACCACGCCCGCGGCGAGCTCCGGAATTCTGGCAGCGCCGATGATGGTCACCGCACCGCCGAGGCAGAAGCCGGTCAGGCCGACCTTGGCACCGTTCCTGGCCAGATATTGCGCGGCGCCGCGTACGGTCTGGGTGGTGGCGTCGATGAAATCCAGCGAGTTCATCTCTTTGCCGGCGGCGTCGGTGTCGTGATAGGGCACCACCTTGCCCTTGTAGAGATCGGGCGCCAGCGCATCGAAGCCGGCCAGTGCGAAGCGGTCGCACAGCCCCTTGATCTGCTCGGAAAGCCCCCACCATTCCTGGATCACCACCACGCCCGGCGCGTTGCCGCGCGCGGCGTTGGCGAGATAGCCGCCGGCGTCTTTGCCGTCCGGGCGCTTGAACGTGATGCTGGTACCCATGGGTTCCTCCGGGATTTTCTCGAGGTTTGGATTGGCGGCTATTTTGGCCGCTGCGGGGCCGGGATGCAATCGTACTCCGTCATTCCGGGCTGGTGCGTAAGCACCAGACCCGGAATCTCGAGATTCCGGGTTCGATGCTACGCATCGCCCCGGAATGACGTTTATGCACCCAACAAAAAAGCCCCCGCAGGGGCTTTTTCGAACTCATGTCCCTGGCGCCGCGGGATCAGTGCGCGTCGGCCCAGATCTTCTTCTTGGTGAAGTAGAGCAAGCCCGTGAGCAGGATCAGGAACACGAACACCTGCAAGCCCAGCCGCTTGCGCGCCTCCATGTGCGGCTCCGCGGTCCACATCAGGAACGTGGTGACGTCCTTGGCGTATTGCGCCACCGTTGCCGGCGAGCCGTCGTCGTAGGTGACCTGGCCGTCGCTGAGCGGGTTCGGCATCTTGATGGCGTGGCCCGGGAAGTATTTGTTGTAGGAGGAGCCATCCGGCAGCGTGAACCCGGCCGGCGGTTTTTCCTCATAGCCCTGCAGCAGCCCGCTGACGTAGTTCGGACCCTGCTCCTGGAACTGGGTGAAGAGGTCCACGACGAACATCGGGAAGCCGCGCGGGTAGGAGCGCGCCTTGGTGATCAGCGACAGGTCCGGCGGCAAGGCGCCGCCATTGGCCGCACGCGCCGCCTGCTCGTTCGGGAACGGCGACGGGAAGTAATCGGCGGGCCGGCCGGCCCGCTCGAACATATCGCCCGCATCGTTCGGGCCGTCCTTGACCTTGTACTCGGAGGCGAAGGCCGCCGCCTGCGCCACCGAAAAGCCGGGACCGCCGGCGTCGGCGAGATTGCGGAACGCGATATAGGACAGGCCGTGACAGGACGCGCAGACTTCCTTGTAGACCTTCAGGCCGCGCTGCATCGCGCCGCGGTCGAACTTGCCGAACGGACCTGCGAACGACCATTTCTGCGACGGCGGCGCTGCCAGCCCCTCTGCCGCCCGGGCGCTTGGCGCGCTTCCGGCGAACAGGGCGCCCGCGACCGCGAGCGCGATCACGGTGGACACCATCGGCGCCGACTTGCCGGATTTGGCCAGCACGTCGTCGGCGATCGAATTCGGCACCGGCCTCGGCTTTTCGATCCGGCTCAAGAGCGGCAGCACGATCAGGAAATAGGCGAAGTAGCAGAACGTCAGAACGCGCCCGGCGATCACGTAGATGCCTTCGGCCGGCTTGGCGCCGAGCCAGCCGAGCAGCACGCAGACGAGGACGAAGATCCAGAAGAACTGCTTGGCCAGCGGGCGATACTTCGACGACTTGGTCCTGGCGGTGTCGAGCCAGGGCAGGAAAGCCAGAACCAGGATCGCGCCGAACATCGCCACCACGCCGGCGAGCTTGTTCGGGATCGAGCGCAGGATCGCGTAGAACGGCAAATAGTACCATTCCGGAACGATATGCGCCGGCGTCACGCCGGGATTGGCCGGGATGTAGTTGTCGGCCTCGCCGAGATAGTTCGGCATGTAGAAGATGAACCAGGCGAAGAACAGCATGAAGCAGGAAACGCCGAACGCGTCCTTCATGGTCGCGTAGGGCGTGAACGGCACGGTGTCCTTGGCCGTCTTCGGCTCGACGCCCGCCGGATTGTTCTGGCCGGAGACGTGCAGCGCCCAGACGTGCAGCACGACCACGCCGGCGATCACGAACGGCAGCAGGTAGTGCAGCGAGAAGAAGCGGTTCAGCGTCGGATTGCCGACCGAATAGCCTCCCCACAGCAGGGTAACGATGCTGTCGCCGACGTAGGGAATGGCGGAGAACAGGTTGGTGATGACGGTGGCGCCCCAGAAGCTCATCTGGCCCCACGGCAGCACGTAGCCCATGAAGCCGGTGGCCATCATCAGCAGGTAGATG
>JAYSPJ010000460.1:0-4540 GCA_043722155.1 Bradyrhizobium sp. | reverse complement strand
GCCGGCTTCATCGTGTTTTTCGTCGCCACCGCGTGGCTCCTCGGCCGGGAATATTTCGAACTCGCGGCAATGCGGTTTCGCACCCCGGCGGAAGCCAAGGTGATGCGCAAGGCGAACGCGGCAGCGGTCTTCACCGCGGGGCTGTTCATCGCGGCCTTCGTGTCGATCCCGATCGTCAATCTGGCGACGCCGCTGTTCGGCATGGCCTTCATGGTCCACATGCACAAGCGCCTGAGCGGGCCGCGGCCGGAGCTGATCGAGCCGGCGCGGAAAACGAAAGTGCCGGTGTGACACCCTCATGGTGAGGAGCGCGTCGGACCTCATCCTGAGGAGCTTGCGAAGCAAGCGTCTCGAAGGATGGATGTAACGGTTGGACTCGCGGCCATCCTTCGAGACGCCGCGCGAAGAGCGCGGCTCCTCAGGATGACGGAGAACAAGCCGCTCGCCCTACACCGTCTTCTCCGGCCAGCGGCAGAGATCGTTGATCAGGCAGACGTCGCAGCGCGGCTTGCGCGCGAGGCAGATGTAGCGGCCGTGCAGGATCAGCCAGTGGTGCGCGTGCAGCATGAACTCGGCAGGGATCACCTTGATGAGGCCGAGTTCGACTTCGAGCGGATTCTTGCCGGGTGCCAGGCCAGTGCGGTTGCCGATGCGGAACACGTGGGTATCGACCGCCATGGTGTGTTCGCCATAGGCCATGTTGAGCACGACGTTGGCGGTCTTGCGGCCGGCGCCGGGCAGCGATTCGATCTCGGCGCGGGTGCGCGGCACCTCGCCGCCGAATTCGGCGATCAGCTTCTGCGACAGCGCGATGACGTTCTTGGCCTTGTTGCGGTAGAGCCCGATGGTCTTGATGTAATCGCGCACGCTGTCCTCGCCGAGCGCGAGCATCTTTTGCGGCGTATCGGCCACCGCGAACAGCGCGCGCGTCGCCTTGTTGACGCCGGCGTCGGTCGCCTGCGCCGACAGCACCACCGCGACCAGCAGGGTAAAGGGATTGAGGTGTTCGAGCTCGCCCTTCGGCTCGGGATTCGCCCGACGAAAGCGGCTGAACGCCTCGTACACCTCGGCGGCTGTCCAGGGTTTTGTCTTCGAAGGCTTGCGGCGGGCGGTCGCGACGCGCGCGGGCTGCGATTTGACTGCCGCTTTTTTGATCGGTTTGGCAGCGGGGAGTGTGGATTTGGCCCGGAGGCCGCGGATGATTTTCGCCATGATCCGGGTATACTGACCCGCGATGACCGCAGGCAACGATTTTGATCCGCAGCCGGAATTGTTTTCAGCGCTGCTGACGCCGCACCGCTCGCTGAACGGCACCGGCTTTGTGGTGCTGATGGTGTTTCTCAGCGTGGTCAGTTTTGTCACCGGCCTGGCGTTTCTGCTGGTGGGCGCGTGGTCGGTGTTCGGCTTTTTCGGTCTCGATGTGCTGGTGATCTGGTGGGCGTTCCGGATCAATTTCCGTCGCGCGCACGCCACCGAGGAGATCCGGGTGACGCCGTCCGAGCTGCGGGTGCGCCGGGTCAGCCATCGCGGCCACGTGGTCGAATGGGTGCTCAATCCCCTGTGGGTGCAGCTCGATCAGAAAGCCGATGCGGAATTCGGCATCGAGCAACTCTATCTGGTCTCGCGCGGGCGATGGGTCTCCATCGCAAGCTTTCTGGGCCCCGACGAAAAGGCCAGCTTTGCCAAGGCCTTATTGGCAGCGCTGCAGGCCGCCAGGCGCGGCCCGACCTACAATCCCGTATCATGACAACTGATCGGAAATCGGGTGGTTTGCACGCCGCCCCCGGCCTACATCAGAGCCATGATGAACCTCGCCATGAATGAGCACCGCCTCACCAAACCGGGCCCCCAGAACGCCGCCCTGCGCGACTATGATTCGGTACGCCGCGCCATTGCCTTCATCTCCGAGCACTGGCGCGCGCAGCCGACCATCGAGGCGATGGCGGATGCGGCAGGCGTGACGCCGGATGAGCTGCACCATCTGTTTCGCCGCTGGGCCTCCCTGACGCCAAAAGCCTTCATGCAGGCGCTGACGCTCGACCACGCCAAGGGACTCTTGCGCGATTCCGCCAGCGTGCTCGACGCAGCACTCGACTCCGGTCTGTCCGGCCCGGGACGGTTGCACGATCTGTTCGTTACCCATGAGGCGATGTCGCCAGGCGAATGGAAGAACGGCGGCGCCGGCATGACGCTGGCTTACGGATTTCACCCCTCGCCGTTCGGCACCGCCATCGTGATCGCCAGCGGCCGCGGCCTTGCCGGCCTCGCCTTCGCCGATCCCGGCGAGGAGCCGGCCGCGCTGGCCGACATGCAGCGGCGCTGGCCGCGTGCGGCCTATGTCGAAGACCGCGCCGGCACCTCGGCGCTGGCGCAGCGCATCTTCGACAAGAAGATGTGGCGCGCCGATCAGCCGCTGCGCGTGGTGTTGATCGGCACCGATTTCGAGGTCCGGGTCTGGGAGACGCTGCTGAAAATCCCGATGGGCCGCGCGGTCTGCTATTCCGACATCGCCAGCAATATCGACCGCCCGAAGGCGTCGCGGGCGGTTGGTGCCGCGGTCGGCAAGAACCCGATCTCGTTCGTGGTGCCGTGCCATCGCGCGCTCGGCAAGAGCGGCGCGCTGACCGGCTATCACTGGGGCATCACCCGCAAGCAGGCGATGCTGGGCTGGGAAGCCGGGCAGGTCGGGATGCACTGACGGTAGGGTTCCGGCAAGCCCAATTGCCGGTTCCCTGGGATCCGCCGAGTGGTGATTGACGACCGCAAACTGATCGCTCACAACCACCTTCGGTACGCAGAAAAAAGGTGGATCCATGCAAAAACGTCGTCCCGTGATGCTGGCTATCCTGGACGGCTGGGGCTGGCGCGAAGATCCGGCCGATAATGCCGTTCGCCAGGCCGACACACCGAATTTCGATCGCCTGTGGACCACCGGGCCGCACGCCTTCCTGAACACGTCGGGACTCGATGTCGGCCTTCCCGGTGGTCAGATGGGTAATTCCGAGGTCGGACACTTCAACATCGGCGCGGGCCGCGTCGTGATGCAGGATTTGCCGCGGATCAACGACGCGATTGCCTCCGGCAGCATCAAATCCGCCGAAGCGCTCCGTACCCTGATCCAATCGCTGAAACAGAGCGGCGGCACCTGCCATCTGATCGGCCTGGTTTCCCCAGGCGGGGTGCATTCGCATCAGGACCAGGCGGCGGCACTGGCCGTCATTCTCGCCGATAACGGCGTGCCCGCGGTGGTACACGCCCTCACCGATGGACGCGATACGCCGCCGAAGTCGGCGGCCGATGATTTGAAGCGGCTGCAGGCCGCACTGCCGCCGTCGGTGCCGGTGGCCACGGTGATCGGGCGATACTATGCGATGGACCGAGACAATCGCTGGGATCGCGTCGCCAAAGCCTACAATGCCATCGTCGAGGCCGAAGCCCCGCGATTTCCCGACGCACAGTCGGCGATCGCCGACGCCTATGCGCACGAACACACCGACGAGTTCGTCGAACCGTCGGTGATCGGCGGCTACGCCGGCATCAAGGACGGCGACGGCGTGCTCTGCTTCAACTTTCGCGCCGATCGCGTGCGCGAAATTCTCGGCGCCATGCTCGATCCGGCGTTTGCCGGTTTCCTGCGCAAGCGCGTAGTCCGCTTCGCCGCCGCGGTTGGCATGACGCAATACAGCGAGCATCTGGACCAGCTGATGCAGACGATATTTCCGCCGCAGACCTATCCGAACATTCTGGGAGAGATTACGGCTGCCGCGAACCGCAAGCAATTGCGCATGGCGGAAACGGAGAAATATCCCCACGTCACCTATTTTCTCAACGGCGGACGGGAAGAGCCTTTTGCCGGCGAGGATCGCATCATGGTGCCGTCGCCCAAGGTCGCGACCTACGACCTGCAGCCGGAAATGTCGGCGCCCGAATTGACGGCGAAGGCGGTGGAGGCGATCCAGTCCGGCAAGTACGACCTGATCGTCCTGAACTTTGCCAATCCGGACATGGTGGGCCACTCGGGAAATCTGGCGGCCGCGATCAAAGCGGTGGAAACGGTGGACCACGGCCTCGGCCAAATCGTGGACGCGATCGAAAAATCCGGCGGCGCGCTGCTGGTGACGGCCGACCACGGCAACTGCGAAATGATGCGCGATCCCGTCACTGGCGGTCCGCATACGTCTCACACCACCAATCCAGTGCCGCTGTTGCTGTTCGGCGGCGGCGAAGTGTCATTGTCCGATGGCCGGCTGGCGGATCTCGCGCCGACGCTGCTCGACCTGATGGAATTGCCGCAGCCGGCCGAGATGACCGGCAAATCGTTGCGGCGGCCGAACGCAAAGAGCTAGTTGGCCTCGACTGATCAGAAGTCGCCAAGCCCGAGCACGTCGGCCATCGAATACAGCCCGGGCTTCTGCTTGCGCGCCCACAGCGCGGCTTTGACGGCGCCTTGCGCGAACATCGTCCGGTCCTCGGCCCTGTGGGTCAGCTCGATGCGTTCCATGGCGCCGGCGAAGATCACGCTGTGATCGCCGGTGACGCT
>JAYSPJ010000459.1:0-4171 GCA_043722155.1 Bradyrhizobium sp. | reverse complement strand
GTGGGTTTGATGGTCATGATGCTGCTCGCGGCGGGTTGGACAGACTGCCCAGCTTCTAGAAACCCTCAGCACTCGTCCAGCGGCGTCAGCTTGCCGGGAACGGCGCTCACGCCTCGTGCCGCCGTTGCGCCTTGCGCATATACATCGCGCTATCGGCTTCTTCCAGCGCGCGGCCGGCCTCGGCATGAGGGCCGAGGATCGCGACACCCGCGGAAGCGCCCGCTGTCACGGTGCGTCCGCGAAAGGTGAAGGTCAGCCGGTCGACGGCTTGTTCCAGCGCCGCCGCCTTGGCTCTCGCGTCGGTTTCGCTCAGGTTCCACAGCAGCAGCGCGAACTCGTCGCCGCCCAGCCGTCCGACCACGTCGGACGAGCGTACATGGCGCAGCAGCACCGCCACGATCGCCTTGAGCACCTGATCGCCCGCGGCATGCCCGAAGGTGTCGTTGATCGGCTTTAAGCGATCGACGTCGAGTACGATCAGCGCGCCGCTGGCATGATAGCGCTTGATATAGGCGATCGAGCGATGAAGCTCGCGCTCGAAGCCACGTCGGTTGGGAATATCCAGCAGGAAGTCGATATCCGCGGAAGCCTGCAGTTCCTCGATTCGCGCCTGCGCCTTGGCCAACTGGGCCCTGAGCCGACGAACGGACCGCTTGGCGTCATCGGGCGGCGCGGCCGCACGCCGCGGCGACGCAGGCGGCTTGGCCGCCCTGGCGCGCTTAGGCGCGGCCTTGCGCGCCGCCGCACTGGTTTTGCCGCGTTTCGCTGGGGCTGGAGCGGTCGCCCTGATTTTCTTCTTCATGGGTATCCACGGGGCAAATCCAGCTTCCGCTGCATCAGCCCCCTCGTTTGTCATTTGCGCATGATCTTTTCCGAAAACCGGTGTCCACTTTGCGCTAACGCGGCCCTTCGGGTCGGAATCATGCTCTAAGAAGGCTTGCCGGAATTCACCAAGACAGGATAGTGCATTCTGGACCCCTTCCATGGCATGGCCAGACCTTGGCCAGACCTCGGGCCGCCCCTATAATCCAGCCTATGTTTTTGGATTCCCGAAAAGAATTGACCTTATGACCGCCCCCGTCGCCATTATCATGGGAAGCCAGTCGGACTGGGAAACCATGCGCCACGCCGCCGACACGATGACCGCGCTCGGGATCGCCTGTGAAAAGCGCATCGTCTCGGCGCACCGCACCCCCGACCGGCTGTTCGCCTTTGCCAGGGGCGCCAAGGCGGCCGGCTTCAAGATCATTATCGCCGGTGCCGGTGGCGCTGCTCACCTGCCGGGCATGGCCGCGTCGCTGACGGAACTTCCGGTGTTCGGCGTTCCCATCGAATCCAAGGCGTTGTCCGGCGTCGATTCGCTCTATTCCATCGTCCAGATGCCCGCCGGCGTTCCGGTCGGGACACTGGCGATTGGCAAGCCGGGCGCCATCAACGCCGCCTTGCTCGCCGCCAGCGTGCTCGCGCTGAACGACCCGGCGCTGTCGGCCAGACTGGTCGCCTGGCGCAAGACGCAGACCGAGGCGGTAGCCGAGCGCCCGGAGGGTTCTGCGTGACGGCCCCACATCAGGTGAAGCTGAAGCCCGGCGACACCATCGGAATTCTCGGCGGCGGACAATTGGGCCGGATGCTGGCGATGGCGGCGGCGCGGCTCGGGCTGCGCTGCCAGGTATTTTCGCCCGACCCGGATTCGCCTGCCTTCGACGTGGTGCTGAACGCGACCTGCGCGGAGTATGCCGATGTCGAAGCGCTGGAGCTGTTCGCCAACGACGTCGACGTCATCACCTACGAATTCGAGAATGTGCCGGCCGCCACCGCGATGGTGCTGGCGGCGCGGCGGCCGGTGCTGCCCGCGCAGAAGATCCTGGAAACCACGCAGGACCGGCTGATCGAAAAGGATTTCATCAAGAAGCTCGGCATCGGCATTGCCGACTACGCCGATGTATCCTCGGTCGAGACCCTGCGCACCGCGATCGCGCGCATCGGACTTCCCGCCGTCATCAAAACCCGCCGCTTCGGCTATGACGGCAAGGGTCAGGCAATCATTCGCGAAGGCGACGATATCGGCCAGGTCTGGGAGGACCTTGCCACCCGATCCGCGATCCTCGAGGCGTTCATTCCGTTCGAGCGCGAGATCTCGGTGATCGCCGCGCGGTCGGCCGACGGCCAAGTCGAATGCTTCGACGTCACCGAGAATGAACATCGCGACCACATCCTGAAAATCTCGCGGGCGCCGGCCGATATCCCGGAAGCGCTGGCGGCACAGGCGCGCGACATCGCCAAGACCATCGCCAGCGCGCTGGATTATGTCGGCGTGCTCGCGGTCGAGATGTTCGTGGTGCAGGGAGAAGGCGGGCCAAAGGTTCTGGTCAACGAGATTGCGCCACGGGTGCACAATTCCGGGCACTGGACGCTCGACGGCGCGTCGATCTCGCAGTTCGAGCAGCATATCCGCGCCATTGCCGGCTGGCCGCTCGGCAAACCGGTCCGTCACGGCCGGGTCACTATGACCAATCTGATCGGCGACGATATCAATGATTACGAGCAGTGGCTGACCGTGCCCGGCGCCACTGTGCATCTCTACGGCAAGGGCCCGGCGCGGCCGGGCCGCAAGATGGGGCATGTCACGCAGGTATTTCGGCGCGACGAATAGCCGCCTGCCGGACTACGCCGGCGTGCGGCCTTCAACCACGCCGTCCGGCTGCGCGCTGAGCCAGCGGTAGATCACGCCGCCCAGCACGCCGCCGATCAATGGCGCCAGCCAGAACAGCCAGAGTTGCGCCAGCGCCCAACCGCCGACGAACAGCGCCGGTCCGGTGCTGCGCGCCGGATTGACCGAGGTATTGGTGACGGGAATGCTGACCAGATGGATCATCACCAGCGCCAGGCCGATGGCCAGCGGTGCGAAGCCCGCGGGGGCCTTGCCATGGGTGGCGCCCATGATGATGAACAGAAACATCATGGTCATCACCACTTCCATGATGAAGCAGGCGACCAGGCCGTATTGACCTGGAGAATGCGCGCCATAGCCATTTGACGCAAAGCCCTTGCTGACATCGAAACCGGCAGCGCCGCTCGCGATCACATACAGCAGCGCCGAGGCGGCAATGGCGCCGATCACCTGCGCGATCACATAGGGCAAGACCTGTCCGGCCGGAAAACGGCCGCCGGCGGCGAGGCCCACGGTTACCGCGGGATTGAGATGACAGCCGGACAGATGGCCGATGGCATAGGCCATCGTCACGACGCTCAGCCCGAACGCCAGGGACACTCCGACCAGTCCGATGCCGACCTGCGGGAACGCGGCCGCAATTACCGCACTGCCGCAGCCTGCGAAAGTCAGCCAAAACGTCCCGATCGCCTCGGCGGCATATTTCTTTGCATTCATGACTTTCTTCCTCCTGTTGGACGAAAACCACGCTGAGGGGCACTGAAGGCTGGGAACCAAGTTTCAGGCTGTTTATCTAAGGCGATTCGGGCCATTTTCGGCATTAATCCGCCTCCCCGCAGGTGGACATTACCAGCTTTGTCTGATACATCCGCGCGCTCAGGGCTAAGGGCTTGGCCTTTCGCCAGCCCCTTGCTTTACCAGAATTCAAATCCGATCAATTGAAAGAGGATGCCGCGTGCAGGTTCTCGTTCGCGATAACAATGTCGATCAAGCCCTCAAGGCGCTGAAGAAGAAGATGCAGCGCGAGGGTATTTTCCGCGAGATGAAGCTCCGCGGCCACTACGAAAAGCCCTCCGAGAAGAAGGCCCGTGAAAAGGCCGAAGCCGTGCGCCGCGCGCGCAAGCTCGCCCGCAAGAAGCTGCAGCGCGAAGGCCTGCTGCCGATGAAGCCGAAGCCGGTGTTCGGCGCCGGTCCGGGTGCGGAGCGCGGTGGCGCTGGCGCTGGCGGCGGCCGTGGTGGTCCGGGCGCTGGTCCTCGTGGACCCCGCTGAACAGCTCCAGCGGATTTGAGAATTCGATAACGCGGGCCTTGGGTCCGCGTTATTTTTTTTGCGCCGGCGATGTTGCACGTGTTCCGCGCGCACGACCTGCGCTAACGATTGCGGCATACGCGCTGATGCATTTTGTGTGACGGCAGGCTACCAATGGCGGATTAGTCGCGCGAGTATTTCCCGAAATGGCCAACCCGGCGCACACGCCCTTGTCAGGAGTTTTGCGTTTC